>NZ_JAATOS010000490.1:0-2918 GCF_011806505.1 Salipiger sp. HF18
CGACTGCAACCCCAACAGCTTCTCGGCGTACTTCCTCTTCAAGATCCTCATCGTCGTGATGTGCGGCTTCATCTTCCTGCAGGGGGTCGTGTTCTTCTGGCGCTCGTACCTCGAGTGGAAGGAAGGCCCCGAGAGCGAGGGCAAGTATCACGATCACGACAACCTCGGGCCGGGCGAAGAAGCCTACGACCACGCCGAATTCTGAGAGGACCCACCACATGCTATTCGGACTAGATGGCGTAGAGATCGGCCTGATCATCGTCTTTCTCACACTCTTCTCCGCCATTCTCTCGGGCTTCCCGGTGGCCTTCGCCATCGGCGGCGCGGGGGTGATCTCTTTCGCCATCATCGCGGCGCTCGACAGCGCGGGCCTGCTGATCCACCAGGCCATCGACACCGGGTCCGACGCCTACCGGGCGCTGGTCGCCACCGGCATCCGCGAGGATACGATCTCGATCTTCCGCTACCCGGACCTGCCACGCTACGCGATGCCGGTCTTCGACCGCGGCTGGGAAGTGGCGCTCGACCGCAACGTGTCGTTCATCGTGAACCGCGTGAACGAGCGCGTCATCGCCGGCGCCAGCATCGAGACGCTGCTCGCGGTGCTGATGTTCGTGATGATGGGCATCGTGCTCGAGCGTTCCAAGATCGCCGACGACCTGCTCAAGACCATGGCACGGGTGTTCGGGCCCCTGCCGGGCGGTCTCGCGGTGTCGATCGTGGTCGTGGGCGCGTTCCTCGCGGCCTCCACCGGCATCGTCGGCGCGACCGTGGTGACCATGGGCCTGCTGGCGCTGCCCACGATGCTGCGCAACAACTACTCGCCCGAGCTGGCGACGGGCGTCATCGCGGCCTCGGGCACGCTGGGGCAGATCATCCCGCCGTCCATCGTCATCGTGCTTCTGGGCACGCTGGCGGGCGATCTCTACTCGACGGCGCAGGAAGCCCGCGCGCAGTCGCTGGGCTGCACCGACGCGCTGACCTACCTGGGCGAGCCCGCGGTGGTCTCGGTCGGCACGCTGTTCCAGGCGGCGCTGCTGCCCGGTATCCTGCTGGCGATGCTCTACGGCGCCTATGCCTTCGGCTTCGCCATGCTCAACCCGCACAAGGCACCGCCGGTGCGCAGCGAGGGCAGCATGGGCGAGCCCGTGACAAGGGGCGAGGCCTTCACCTGGTACCTCGGCGTGCCGCTGTTGCTGATCGTGGCGACCATCGGCTTCGGCCAGCTCAACATGGTGGGCTCGCAGTCGACCGTGGTCTCGAGCTTCTCGGAAGGCGGCCAGACCGCCAGCCTGCGCACCAATGTGGGCGCCGAGTGCAAGGCCGCGATGATCGAGCTGCACGGCCAGTCCGCATGGGACGTCGCCGTGGCCCAGCAGGCCGAGATCGACGCCGCGGGCGGGGTCGAGGAAGGTCATCGCCTCTCCGAGGACGAGATCAACGCCGCCGTCGCCAGCAAGATCGCCAACGCCGCGCCGATCGGCACCGGCATCGCGATCATCACGGTGATGCTAGGCATCACGCTGGCCTGGGGCAGGGCGGTCTCGCCCGCGTCCGAGCCGCGGCCGCTCCTGATCGGAGCCGCGGGGCTGGCGCTGGGTCTGGTGGTGGACATCCTCTTCATCGGGCCGCTTACCACCCCGGGCCTGACCGTGGTGCTGATGGCGGTGCCATGGGTGCTGGCGCTTTACGGCGCGACGCACGCGGCGAAGCGCCTTGCCGGGAACGAGCTCATCCGGGTGGTCTTCCCGCCGCTGGTGCTGATCGTCGCGGTGCTGGGCTCGATCCTCGGCGGCATCACCAACCCGACGCCCGCCGCGGCGCTTGGGGCTGCCGGTGCCATCATGCTCGCGGCCTACCGCAAGCTGCGCGAGACCGACCGCTCGCCGCGGATCATCCTGTGGTCGACCTTCGCGGTGGTCATCATGATCCTCGTGGGCGTGAACTTCGACCTCCGGGTGAACTCGGGCAGCGCCGGGGTCGAGAGCTGGATCGCCTTTCTCGTGGCGCAGGCGGCCTATCTCTACGCGCTCTTCGGCATGTTCTTCGCCTGCTGGGTGCTGCTCAAGGCGGGGGTGCTCGGACCGGCGGTGCGGGAGACGGCGAAGGTGACGTCGATGGTCTTCACCATCCTCGTGGCCTCGCAGCTGCTGAACCTCGTGGTGATCTCCTTCGGGGGCGAGCACTACATCCAGCAGTTCCTCCAGAGCTTCGACAACGAGCACAAGGTCTTCCTCGTGGTCATGCTGGTGCTCTTCATCCTCGGCTTCGTGCTGGACTTTCTCGAGATCATCTACATCGTCGTGCCGATCGTCGGTCCGGTGATCTACGGGGGCTCCTTCGATCCGAAGTGGGTGACCATCATGATCGCGGTGAACCTGCAGACCTCGTTCCTGACCCCGCCCTTCGGCTTCGCGCTGTTCTACCTGCGCGGCGTGGCACCGGCCTCGGTGACCACCGGGCACATCTACCGGGGCGTGATCCCCTTCGTGCTGATCCAGGTCGCGGGCCTTGCGCTGCTGTGGTTCGCACCGGGCATCGTGACCATCGTGCCGGACCTGATCCCCAAGTAAGCTCTGGGGAGCGGCAAGAGACGGGAGCGGGCCCTCGGGTCCGCTCCTTTCGTTTCGGGGGGGGCGGTGGCCGGTGCCTCCGCCGCGTTTGCCGGGCGTCGTCGGGGCGAGTACACCTGACGGACCGGCGGGGAGCCGGTCTCGGGGGAGAGTGCTTTGGGGCAGGGGCGCAACATGACCGGCGGCAGGTTTGAGACCATCGTGATCGGCGACGGCATCGCCGGCTGGGCCGCCGCCGCCGTGCTGGCGCGGCGCGGGCAGGCGGTGGCGGTGCTGGGCCGTGCGCAGGGGCTGCCCCCGGTGGGGGAGTACCTGCCGCCCGAGGGTGTGGCGGCACTCGCGGCG
>NZ_JAATOS010000491.1:0-2917 GCF_011806505.1 Salipiger sp. HF18
AGGTCGGCGATGGCGGTGAGCGTCTCGGCCGGCGCGTCCAGCACCAGCACCCGGGTCGCGGCCAGCGCGGCACGTGCGGCGGCCAGCGCGTCGCCGCCCTCGGGCACCAGCGTTTCCGACAGAACCCACTCCTGACCCATGAACTTGCCGGTGGTCTGGTTGTCCGCAAGCCCCAGCCGCGCCCCCGCGAGGGCGCGGTCGTCGGGCACGGGGTCGAGATTCGACAGCACCGGCGGTGCCGGCTGCTCGACGCCGATATATCCGATCCGCACCTTGGTCTCGGACGCGGCGGCGGCGCCGAGCGTCAGCGATAAGGCGGCAGCAAGTCCGATCACACGCATGAATTGTCCTCCCTCAGCGCAAGGTACGCCCCTCCGCCTTTCGCCGCCGTTAGACCATGGTCGAAGATCGGGCGGCTTCGCGACCAAGGTCCAATATGGCCCGCCCGGGACGCTTGCTAACGAAAATGGGAGTTTCGGAAACGGAGGAGGTTCTAATGTCCGTCATCAAGTTCAAGCGTCCGCTGATTGCCGGTGTCGCCCTGTTCGCCCTTGCCAATCTTGCCTTCGCCCATGGCGACGTGGCACCGCAGCCGGTCAACACCGATGCGCTGCCCGAGGTGGGCGAGGACTGGCTCAGCGAGAACCCCTACCGCGACGCCGGAGAAGAGGTCTGGCAGACCGCGGTGCAGATCGGCGCCTCGGGGTACAACCAGAACTGCGCGCGCTGCCACGGGCTCGAGGTGATCTCGGGCGGGCTTGCCCCCGACCTGCGCTTCCTCGAGGCCGAGGAGTTCGGCGACGAGTGGTTCGTCGAGCGCTTCCGCGCGGGCTACACCCAGAACGGCACCACCAAGATGCCGGCCTTCGGCGAGCTGCTGGGCCAGAAGGCGGCCTGGGCGATCCGCACCTACATCGAGGCCCGCCCGGACGACGCCGCCATCGAGGACCAGTCGGCCGAGCTCAAGGACATCCGCGACCAGCTCGCCGCAGGCGATGCCGACGTCGAGGCGCTGAAGGCCCGCCTCCGCGAGATCGCGGGCGAGATCGAGACCCTCTCGGGCGCGCCCGTTGCCGACAGCATCGCCTTCCGCGCCGCCAACCTGCTCGAAGCCAATCCGTCGGACACGGCGCATGCCGCCGAAACGTTGACGATCGGGCTTTCCGCGGCACACTGACATGCGCCGCCGGTTTGTGATGGTCGCGCTGGCCGGGCTTGCGTTCGCAGGCCCGGCGTTCGCGCGTTGCGAGGGCTGGGTGCCGCAGCCGAAGCCGCAGAACGTGGGCCGCGACGTGGTCGGCAAGGATCTCGACGAGATCGTCGAGCGCGGCTGGATCGATTTCGCCGCCTACGAGGACTTCCCGCCGTGGTCCTGGGAGGAGGGCGGGAAGGTGCAGGGCGTCGACATCGAGATCGGCCGCCTGATCGCCGAGGCGCTGGGCGTCGAGCCGCGCTTCCGGCTGGTGGCGGCGGGAGAGAACCTCGATGCCGACCTCCGCAACTACGTCTGGAAGGGCGCGGTGGTGGGCGGGCGGGTGTCCAACGTCATGTTGCACGTCCCCTATGACAGCGAATACGCCTGCCGGGTCGAGCAGGTGGTGTTCACCGGGCAATACGCCGACGAGCAGATCGCCATCGCCTACCGCGAAGACGCGTACCCGGAGGATCCGCCGGTTCCGGCCTATTTCCGCATCGACACGGTGGCGGTGGAAAACGACTCGATCTCGGATTTCTACCTGACCTCGTTTGCGGGCGGGCAGACGGCGCAGGGCGTCCGGCGCTACCCGAGCCACGCCGCGGCGATGGAGGCCCTGGCGGCGGGCGAGACCATGGCTGCCATGGGCCCGCTGGCGCAGCTCGAGGCCGGGGCGGGCGAGGGCATCGCCATCCACCAGCCGCCGCTGCCCGGCTTCGCGGTGAGCCACTGGACAGCGGGGGTGGCGGTGCACATGGCCTACCGCTCGCTCGGCTACGCGGTGGACGACGCCATCCGCACCGGGCTCGAGGACGGGCGCATCGACGCGATCTTCGAGCAGTACGGCCTGACCCACCTGCCGCCTGAGCGCTAGGGTCATTTCCCAGCCAGCCGGCCGGTTTCGGGCCGGCTGGCTGGGGGCGGCACGTTGTGGCGGGAATCTCGCCCCCCCGACCCCAATGGGTTTCCCTCGCAGACCCCCGCGGCGGTCTTCCCGCCGCAGACCCTTCGGGGCAGCGTGTCGAGCCGGTCGCGGTGCGGCCTCACGTCTCCGATGTTGGGTCCTGTACCTGACGTCGCGCCTTCCGCGTCGCCGCGCGGCGCTCAGCCCGCCGTCAGCGTGCGCAGCCGTCCCTCGCCATCCACCAGCGTCACCCGCCGGATCCCCGGCAGCGCGGCCATGGCCCGTCGGATCTCGTCCGGCTCGAGCAGGCAGCAGGCGGTGGAGAGGGCGTCGGCCAGTGCTGCGCTTTCGGCCTCGACGCTGGCGGTCGACCAGAGCGGCGCGCGGAGCCCGCGCGGGTCGAGGATATGGCCGCCGGTCCCGAGGCGCAGCGCGGCCGGGCTCGAGGTGGCGATGGCGCCGTCCGCCAGCGTCCGCGTGCCCAGGTATCCCGCGGCCGGATCCGAGAGCCCCAGCCGCCACGGCCCGCCGAGCGCGCGGTGCTCGCCGATGTTCACCAGCGCCCGCCCGAAGCCGCGCGACGCCAGCAGGTCGGTCACCACGTCCGTGGCGAAGCCCTGCGCGATGCCGTTGAAGGTCAGCGCCTGACCCGGCGCGAGCGTGATGTCCTGCCCGATCGTCACCCGCTTCCAGCCCGTCAGTGCCCGCGCGGCCTCGACGTCGCCGCCACGCGCCAGCGCCTGCCAGAGCGGTTGCACGCTCGGGTCGAAGGCGCCGCCGGTCGCGCGGTGTACCGCATCCGCCTGTCGGAGCAGCAA
>NZ_JAATOS010000048.1:0-17358 GCF_011806505.1 Salipiger sp. HF18
ACATCGCGGGCGTCGCCGTGGCGATCACCGCCGGCGGCCCGGGCGCTGTGTTCTGGATGTGGGCGATCGCGCTGGTGGGCATGTGCTCGGGGCTGATCGAGGCCACGCTGGCGCAGGCATACAAGCGCACCAGCGCCGCGGGCGACTACCGCGGTGGTCCCGCACGGTCGATCATCCACGGGCTGGGCGAGAACTACCGCTGGCTTGCGATCATCTACGCGGTCTGCCTGATCGCCTCCTTCGCCATCGGCTTCAACGCCTTCCAGGGCAACACCGTCGCGGGTGCGGCGCAGGACAGCATGGGCATCCCGCGTGTCGCCACCGGCGCGCTGCTCGCGGTGCTAACCGGGATCATCGTCTTCGGCGGCATCCACCGCATCGCCAAGGCCGCGGACGTGATCATCCCGGTCATGGCCATCGGCTACATCGGCATGGCGCTGATCATCATCCTGCTGAACATCACCAGCCTGCCCGGCGTGATCTGGGATATCGTCGCCAACGCCTTCGGTTTCCGCGAGGCGGTTGCCGGTGGCATGGGGGCGGCCATCGCCAACGGGCTGCGGCGCGGGCTCTTCTCGAACGAGGCCGGGCTCGGCTCGGCGCCCAACGTCGCCGCCACCGCCTACAACCTGCACCCGGTGAGCCAAGGTATCACCCAGAGCTTCTCGGTCTTCATCGACACCATCGTCATCTGCTCCTGCACCGCCTTCGTCATCCTGCTGGGCGACGTCTACCAGCCGGGGGCCGAGGGCATCGACGGCGTGGCGCTGACCCAGCAGAGCATGGTCAACCATGTCGGCACCTGGGCGCAGTACTTCCTGACCTTCGCCATTCTGCTCTTCTCGTTCAGCTCGATCATGTACAACTACTACCTCGGCGAGAACGCGCTGACCTTCATGACCGAGAAGCCCGTCGCGCTGCTGGTGCTGCGCATCGCGATCATCGGCATCGTCTTCCTCGGCGCGACCGCGCCCGGGGCGACGGTGGTGTTCTCGTTCTCGGACCCGATGATGGGCATCCTCGCCATCGTGAACCTGCTGGCGCTGATGATGCTCTTCCCGATCGCGCAACGGCTGATCCGCGATTTCCGCGACCAGATCAGGCGGGGCGTCGCCAAGCCGATCTTCGATCCGGCCGACTTCCCCGACCTCGACGTCGACCCGGGCGCCTGGCCCGACGCGCCCTCCGCGCGCCGCGCCGCGGAGTGACCCCCGGGCGCCCCCTGTCCGCGGGGGCGCTCCCGACGCCGTATTGAGGGAACCGCGCCGATGCATGCGCTGATCGTCATCGACCTGCAGGTGGATTTCTGCCCGGGCGGCGCGCTCGCGGTGGCGGGCGGCGACGAGATCGTCGGCCCGGTCAACGCGATGATGGCGGAGTTCGACGCCGTCATCCTGACCCAGGACTGGCACCCGGCAGAGCATTCCTCCTTCGCCGCCAACCATCCCGGCAAGGCGCCCTACGAAATGACCGAGATGCCTTACGGGCCGCAGGTGCTCTGGCCTGTGCATTGCGTGCAGGGCAGCGCCGGGGCCGCCTTCCACCCCCGGCTCGACACCGACCGCGCCGATCTGGTGATCCGCAAGGGCTTCCGGCCCGCCATCGACAGCTATTCCGCCTTCTTCGAGAACGATCGCAGCACCCCCACCGGGCTCGAGGGCTACCTGCGCAGCCGCGGCATCGACACGCTGACCATGGTCGGGCTCGCGCTGGATTTCTGCGTGCAGTACTCGGCGCTGGATGCGGCCCGGCTGGGCTTTGACGTCACCGTGCGCGAGGGCGCCTGCCGTGGCATCGACCTCGACGGATCGCAGGCGGCGGCGCAGGCGGCGATGGCGGCGGCGGGCGTTACGCTGGCCTAGGCGCCGGGCTTGCGCATTTCTTAACCATCAGCGCGCTACAAGGGCCGGGCCAACTTCTCGGGGTCCGCTCATGGCCGAAAGCCACGCAGAGGAAAATCCGTCCCTCGCCGCGTTCGAGGTGCGCAACAGTCCCGAGGGGCTGCTGCGTCGCTATGCGCGCGGCCGGGTCCGGCATTTCGCGGCGCGGCAGATCGCGACGGTGAGCGGGGCAATCGCGCTGTGGCTGCTGGTGTCGCCCAGGGCGGCGCTGCTGGTGACGGTGCTCGCCATTGGCGGCGAACTTGTGGACTGCGCGCTGCTCGCAAGGGTGCCGGCACTGCTGGCGCGCGGGATCCCGGTGCACCGGCTGCTCGCGCTCACCAGCTTCACCGCCGGGATCCAGGGTCTCACCGTCGCGGCGACGGTGCTGGTCGCGCAGGGCACCGCGTTGGAGGGCGAGGCGTCGCTCTTCAGCTTTGCCTTCCTCCTGGCGGCGGTGCTGAACGCGGGCGTGGTGCGGCGCTACCACCCGCAGGCCGCCAATATCCGCATCGCGATCTTTGCGGTCACCGGCGTCGCGGGCTACGCGCTCGAGGAGATGTTCGACGAAAGCGTCGAGGGGCTGATCTACAACGCCTTCGGTCTGGCGATGCTCGGCTTCATCGCCTTCGTCTTCCTGCGCTTCGTCGACCGCGCCGAGCGTCGCCGCACCGAGGACAGCCGCCGCCTGCTGGTCGGGCAGGAGGCGCTGGAGCGCGCCAACAGCGACCTGCGCGAGTCGCAGGCCGAGGCGCGGCAGCTGGCGCTCGTGGCGCGGCACGCCAACGATTCCTTCATGCTGCTCGACAACGCCTTGCGCATCATCTGGGTGAACGAGGGCTTCACCCGGATGAAGGGCTTCCACGCCGACGAGGTCATGGGCCGCACCCCGGTCGAGGTGCTCGCCGGGCCCGACAGCGATCTCGAGGCGCTGACCGAGATCTCGCGCAGCGCTCTCGCCGGCGAGCCGCTGCGCATAGAGATCCTCAACTATACCAAGGACGGTCGCCAGATCTGGGTCGAGGCGGTGTTCGCGCCGATGCTCGACGCCAGCGGCACCGTCGAGAAGGTCATCGTGACCGAGCGCGACATCACCGACGCGCGGCTGCGCGCGATCGAGCTTGCGGACGCCAAGGAGCGGGCGGAATCCGGCGCCCGCGCCAAGGCCGCCTTCCTCGCCACCATGAGCCACGAGATCCGCACGCCGATGAACGGCATCATCGGCATGGCGGACCTGCTCTCCGACGGGGCGCTGTCCGAGGACCAGCAGCTCTACGTCGCGACGATCCGGACCTCGGCCGAGGCACTGCTGAAGATCATCAACGACATTCTCGACTACTCGAAGCTCGAGGCGGACAAGTTCGCCATCGTGGCGGAGCCCTTCTCGCTTGCTGCCTGCATCCGCGACGCCGCCGGCATCCTGCGGCCGCAGGCGCTCGAGAAGGGGCTGTTCCTCGATATCTGCCACGAGCGACCGCTGCCCGACAGCGTGCTCGGCGACAGCGGGCGGCTGCGGCAGATCCTCATCAACCTGCTGGGCAACGCGGTGAAGTTCACCGCGACCGGAGGGGTGACGCTGACCACGCGGGTCGAGGGCGACGATGCCGGCGTGGCGCTGACCGTGACCGTGCAGGACAGTGGCATCGGCGTGGCGCCCGACCGTGCCGAGCGCATCTTCGACCAGTTCGAGCAGGCCGATGCCGAGACCACCCGGCGATTCGGCGGCACCGGGCTCGGGCTCGCCATCTCGCGCGAGCTGGCGGTCCGCATGGGCGGCGGGCTGCGGCTGGTCGAGGGCCGTGGCCCAGGCGCCTGTTTCGAGCTGACGCTGCGGCTGGCGAAGGCCGGAGCCGAGCCCGCGGCGCCCAATGTCCGGATCCCGCCGGACGAGCAGCTGCTGCCGTTCCGCCTTCTGCTGGCCGAGGACAACGGCACCAACCGGCTGCTGGTGAAGCGCTTCCTCGAAGGGCACATGATCACCATCACCGAGGCGCTCAACGGCCGCGACGCGGTCGAGCGGGTGCGCATCGACCAGCCCGACGTGGTGCTGATGGACATGTCGATGCCGGTGCTCGACGGGCTCGCGGCCACCCGCGCCATCCGCGCCTCGGACCAGCCGCAGCCGTGGATCATCGCGCTCACCGCCAATGCCTTCGACAGCGACCGCGAGGCCTGCCTCGCCACCGGGATGGACGACTTTCTTGGCAAGCCGCTGCGGAAAAGCGCGCTGCTGGCGGCACTTGCACGGGCGCAACGGCACTGGACGGGGGAGAAAGCCCTTGGCCCTCCGGCGCAGGATGCCGTATCAGGGGGCTCGACCCCTTCGGATGAGGCCTCGCAGTGGAAATCGCCACCAGAGTCTGGAACCACAAGTGGAAGATCGATCCGATCGTCCGCTCGCTGATCGATACCGACTTCTACAAGCTGCTGATGTGTCAGTCGGTCTTTCACAACCGGCGCGACGTGAAGGTGACCTTCAGCCTCATCAACCGCTCCAAGCACGTCCCGCTCGCCAAGCTCATCGACGAGGGCGAGCTGCGCGAACAGCTCGACCACATCCGGTCGCTGTCGCTGACCCGGGGCGAAAGCACCTGGCTGCGCGGCAACACCTTCTACGGCAAGCGCCAGATGTTCCGCTCGGACTTCATGGAGTGGTTCGAGAACCTGCGCCTGCCGCCCTATTTCCTCGAACGCGTCGGCGACCAGTACGAGCTGACCTTCGAAGGCTCCTGGCCCGAGGTCATGCTGTGGGAGATCCCGGCGCTCGCGGTGCTGATGGAGCTGCGCAGCCGCGCCGTGCTCAACGACATGAAGAAGTTCGAGCTGCAGGTGCTCTACGCGCGCGCCGCCACCAAGCTTTGGGAGAAGATCGAGCGCCTGCGCGAGCAGCCCGGGGTGAAGATCGCCGATTTCGGCACGCGGCGGCGACACAGCTTCCTGTGGCAGGACTGGTGCGTGCAGGCGATGACCGAGGGGCTGGGCGAGAACTTCACCGGCACCTCGAACTGCCTCATCGCCAAGAACCGGGATCTCGAGGCCATCGGCACCAATGCCCACGAGCTGCCCATGGTCTACGCCGCGCTGGCGCAGGATGACGCGGCGCTGGCCCGCGCGCCCTATGACGTGCTCGCCGACTGGCACCAGGAGCACGAGGGCAACCTGCGCATCATCCTGCCCGACACCTACGGCACCGAGGGCTTTCTCGAGCGCGCCCCCGACTGGCTCGCCGGCTGGACCGGCATCCGCATCGACAGCGGCGCGCCCGAGCAGGGCGCCGAGGCGGCCATCGCCTGGTGGAAGGCGCGCGGCGAGGATCCGACCCGGAAGCTGGTGATCTTCTCGGACGGGCTCGATGTGGAGAAGATCCTCGAGCTCTACCGCAAGTTCCAGGGCCGGGTGCGGGTCTCGTTCGGCTGGGGCACGCTGCTCACCAACGATTTCCGCGGGCTCACCCCCGACGACCGGCTGGCGCCGTTCAGCCTTGTCTGCAAGGCGGTGAGCGCCGATGGCCACCCGACGGTGAAGCTCTCGGACAACCCCAACAAGGCGATGGGCCCCGCCGCCGAGATCGAGCGCTACAAGCGGGTGTTCCGCGTCGGCGAGCAGGAGCGGCGCGACGTCGTCGTCTGAAGCGCGCGGGGCACTAAGTCTCGCCTGTTGCAACCCGGTTGGCGCTGACCCACAGGCAGCTCCCGTACATCAGAAGGACGGCACGCATGGCAGAGGAATACCCGGTCTACGGACGCATCGACGGGCCCATCGTCATGATCGGCTTCGGGTCGATCGGCAAGGGGACCTGGCCGCTGATCGAACGGCACTTCGACTATGACGCCCACAAGTTCACGGTGATCGAGCCCGACCCGAGGCAGACCAACTTCCTGCGGCAGCACAAGATCAACCACGTGACCACCCGGCTCACGCCCGAGAATTACCGCGAGGTGCTGGGCGGGCTGTTTTCCGAGGGCAAGGGCTTCTGCGTCAACCTCTCGGTCGATACCTCGTCGCTCGACATCATGAAATTCTGCCGCGAGATCGGGGTGCTCTACATCGACACCGTGGTCGAGCCCTGGGCCGGTTTCTACTTCGACACCGAGAACAACGCCGAGCGCACCAACTACGCGCTGCGCCAGAAGGTGCGCGACGAGAAGGCGGCGAACCCCGGCGGCACCACCGCGGTCAGCTGCTGCGGCGCCAACCCGGGCATGGTGAGCTGGTTCGTCAAGGAAGCGCTGCTGACTCTCGCGCGCGACACCGGACGCAGCGTCGACACGCCCAGCGACCGCGCCGGTTGGGGCAAGCTGATGCAGAGCCTCGGCGTGCAGGGCGTGCACATCGCCGAGCGCGACACCCAGGCCCGCCGCCAGCCGCGGCCGCGCGGCGTCTTCGTCAACACCTGGTCGGTCGAGGGCTTCATCGCCGAGGGCTTCCAGCCCGCCGAGCTTGGCTGGGGCACGCACGAACCGTGGTTCCCCGAAAACGGCCACAGCCACGACACCGGCTGCAAGGCGGGCATCTGGATCGAGCGTCCCGGCGCCATCACCCGCGTGCACACGTGGTGCCCGACGCCCGGCCCGCAGTTCGGCTTCCTCGTGACCCACAACGAGGCGATCTCGATCTCGGACTACTACACCGTCGGCGACAGGGACGCGCCCGATTTCCGGCCGACCTGCCACTACGCCTACCACCCGTCCGACGACGCGGTGCTGTCGCTGCACGAGATGTTCGGCTCGGGCCGCCAGCAGGAGAAGCACCACATCCTCGACGTGGACGAGATCGTCGAGGGCATCGACGAGCTTGGCGTGCTGCTCTACGGGCACGAGAAGAACGCGCTCTGGTACGGTTCGCGCCTGTCCAACGACGAGACCCGCGACCTCGCGCCCTACCAGAACGCCACCGGCATGCAGGTCACCAGCGCGGTGCTCGCGGGCATGGTCTGGGCGATCGAGAACCCGCAGGCCGGCATCGTCGAGACCGACGAGATGGACCACGCCCGCTGCCTCGAGGTGCAGACGCCCTACCTCGGCCCGGTCGAGGCGCATTACACCGACTGGACCCCGCTGCAGGACCGCTGGGAGCATTTCCCCGAGGACATCGACGAGAACGAGCCCTGGGCGTTCCGCAACGTGCTCGCCACCTGAACGCCGTGGCATGGTGCGGGGCATCCCCTGCGCCATGCGCGCCGGAACGGGCGGCGCTGGACGCCTGTCGAAAGAGCAGCCCCCGCGCCCCGGAAAATTCGCAATAACTTGTATCGCTTTCCGACATCTCGCCCATTGGTCGTGCGTCGAAAGCGACACATGGTGTTGCGGGTGGTTCCCGAAACGCTCTAGAAGGGCGCGGCACGTTATTTTGAAGGTGGTAACATGGCTGGCATCGAACCGCGGCCCGGCATCATGGACATCGCCCTTTACGTCGGCGGCAAGTCGCGCGTCGAGGGCGTTTCCAACGTCATCAAGCTCAGCTCGAACGAGAACCCGTTCGGCCCGTCTCCGGCGGCGCAAGAGGCAGTCCGCCGTGTCGTGCACGAGATGCATCGTTACCCCTCCACCGACCATGCCGAGCTGCGCCAGGCGATTGCCGAGGTGCACGGGCTCGAGGCCGAGCGCATCATCCTCGGCGTCGGCTCCGACGAGGTGCTGCAGTTCCTCGCCCAAGCCTATGCCGGCCCGGGCGACGAGGTGATCCACACCGAGCACGGCTTCGCGATGTACGAGATCCTCGCCCGCGCGGTCGGAGCGACGCCGGTCGAGGTCGCCGAGACCGAGCGCGTGGTCAGCGTCGACAACATCCTCGCGGCCTGCAACGAGCGCACGCGGCTGGTGTTCATCGCCAACCCCAACAACCCGACCGGCACCATGATCGGCCTCGCCGAGATCGAGCGGCTGGCCGAGAACCTGCCGCCGCAGGCGATCCTGGTGCTCGATGGCGCCTACGCCGAATACGTCGAGGGCTATGACGGCGGCGCGCGTCTCGTCGAGGCGCGCGGCAACGTCTTCATGACCCGTACCTTCTCCAAGCTCTACGGGCTTGGCGGGATGCGCGTCGGCTGGGGCTATGGTCCGCAGGAGATCATCGACGTGCTGAACCGGGTCCGGCAGCCGTTCAACCTGTCGAACGTCGCGCTGGTGGCCGCCGAGGCGGCGCTGCGCGACACCGCCCACGTCGAGAAGAGCCGCGAGGACAACACCCGCCTGCGCGCCTGGCTGGCCGAGGCGCTGGCCGAGCATGGCGTGCCGTCGGATGCCTCGACCGCCAACTTCGTGCTGGCGCGTTTCGCCAGCGCCGACGAGGCCGGGGCCTGCGACGCGTATCTCCAGAAGCAGGGCATCATCGTGCGCCGGGTGACCGGCTACGGGCTGCCGGCGGCGCTGCGCATCACCGTGGGCGACGAGGCATCGTGCCGCCGCGTGGCGCATTGCATCGGCCTGTTCAAGGCGGGCGAGCGATGACCTACCGCCGTGTCGCGCTGATCGGGCTCGGGCTCATCGCCTCCTCGATGTTCTGGGCCATGCGTCGCGCCGGGATGGACGCGCACGTCACGGGCTATGCCCGCAGCGAGGAAACCCGCGAGACCGCCCGCCGCATCGGCTTGTGCGACACGGTCTGCGACAGCGCCGAAGAGGCGGTGAAGGATGCCGATCTCGTGGTGCTCGCCGTTCCGGTGGGCGCCATGGGCCGGGTGGCCGAGGCCATCGCGCCCTATCTGAAGCCGGGCTGCACCGTGACCGACGTGGGTTCGGTGAAGAAGGCCGTGATCGAGGCGGTGGGTCCGCACATCCCCGAGGGCGTTGATTTCGTCCCCGCCCACCCGATGGCGGGGACCGAGCATTCCGGCCCCGAATCCGGCTTCGCCTCGCTCTTCGACAACCGCTGGTGCCTGATCGTGCCCGACGGTGCGCGCGAAGAAGCGACCGACCGGCTCGAGGCCTATTGGCGGGCGCTGGGCGCCAACACCCAGCGCATGGAGGTCGAGCATCACGACCTTGTCTGCGCGGTGGTGAGCCACGTGCCGCACCTCATCGCCTACACCATGGTGGGCGTGGCGGACGACCTGCGCCGGGTCTCGGACCAGGAGGTCATCAAGTTCTCGGCCGCCGGTTTCCGCGACTTCACCCGGATCGCTGCCTCGGACCCGACCATGTGGCGCGACGTGTTCCTGACCAACAAGGAAGCCTCGCTCGAGATCCTCGGGCGCTTCACCGAAGAGCTCTTCGCGTTGCAGCGGGCGATCCGCACCGGCGACGGGGACACGCTTTTCGACTATTTTACCCACACGCGGGCGATCCGCCGTGGTATCGTCCAGGCGGGGCAGGACACCGATGCCCCCGACTTCGGACGGATCAGGAAAGAGCAAGGCGGTTCGGGACAAGGCTGAATCGCCCTGCGCGGCCTCATCCTCGCCGGGTCGGTGCGAACTCGGATCCCGGGCGGCCACGCGCTTCCCGGAGCAGGATGAAAGGGCAGGCATGCGGATAGTTTGGGCGTCGGCGCTGACGGCAGGGCTTGCGGTGCAGGCGATGGCGGCAGCTCCCGAAAGCTCGGTGCGCCCGATGCCGCGGGCTGCGGTCGAGACCGTGGCGCCCGCGCCTGTTGCCGAAACCAGGACCCTTCTCAAGCCCATGGTGGCGGACGCCGAAGCGCAGATCCGCCCCGCCGCCCGTCCCTCGAGCATCGAGGCAATCTTCCATCGCGACGTCGCCGACGAGCTGCGCGCCGCCGGCGTGCCCGGCTTCGTCCCCGAGGATGCCGCGCTGGGCATCGCCCGCGCCACCGCCTTTGCCGCGCGCTCGCCGCAGGCCATCGCGCTGTCGCTGCGGCCGCTGCTGCGCCCGCCGGCGATGGTGGAAAAGGCCATGGCCCGGCGGCAGGAGCGTGCGCGCGGCGCGGTCTGCGGCGATCTGGCATTGCAGGGCCAGCACGTCGGGCACGTGCCGGGCCGGATCCCGGCCTGCGGGGTGCAGGACGCGGTGAAGATCCGTTCGGTCGCGGGCGTCTCCCTGAGCCAGCAGGCGGTGATGGACTGCACCACCGCCAAGACCCTCAAGCGCTGGGTGGAGAGCGGACTGAAACCGGCGGTCGGAAGCCAGGGCGGCGGTGTCGCCGGGCTGCGCGTCGCGGCGCATTACGCCTGCCGGACCCGCAACAACCAGCCCGGCGCCAAGGTCAGCGAGCATGGCAAGGGGCGCGCCATCGACATTGCCGGGGTGCGGCTCAAGGACGGCTCCGAGATCAGCGTCTTGCACGATTGGGGCCGCGGCGCCAAGGGCGCCTCGCTCAAGCGGATGCACGGCAGCGCCTGCCGCACCTTCGGCACGGTGCTGGGGCCGGGCTCGGACGGGTATCATCGCGACCACCTGCATTTCGACACCGCCCGGCACCGCAGCGGCGGCTCCTACTGCCGCTGAGCGCGCTTGCCTCGCGGCGCGCTCCGCCGCAGGCTGCCGGCGGGAGGACACCGCATGAAACTCACCCTGCATCACATCAACCTGTCGACCCAGAAGGTCGGCGAGATTACCGACTTCTACCGCCGGGTGCTGTGCCTGAGCGACACCGACCGCGACA
This sequence comes from Salipiger sp. HF18, assembly GCF_011806505.1. NCBI lineage: Bacteria > Pseudomonadati > Pseudomonadota > Alphaproteobacteria > Rhodobacterales > Roseobacteraceae > Salipiger > Salipiger sp. HF18. The sequence goes on from NZ_JAATOS010000048.1 coordinate 10,443, forward strand.
TCCCCGCGCTCGAGAAGGGCAAGGGCTACAGCGGCGAGGTGGGCTTCGTCTGGGACGGCGCGGTGCAGGTGCACCTCGCGGAAAAGGACGTGATGGCGGGGTTCAAGACCGGCCAGATCGTCAACCCGCTGGTGCGCGGCCACATCGCCTACCGGACCGACGATCTCGACGCCTTCCGCGCCCATCTCGAGGCGCAGGGCGTGCCCTATTCCGACTGGGGCCACGCGGCGGTGAAGGGCTGGCGGCAGATCTTCTTCTACGATCCCGACGGCAATATCATCGAGGTGCACGAGGTCTCGGCCACCCCGGACGGGGCCGCGGACAGCTCCTAAAGATGACCATTATGCCTTTGTTTAAAAAGAGATAAACTCGCGGATTCGACGGCCTGACTTGCGCTGGATCAAGGTGAAGTCTCCGATAGTTTATAATCGTTCTAAACGGAAGCTCGCGGACACCACCTTCCGGAACGAACGGAGACCGTCATGTTCCCCAAAGCAACGCTACCGGTCACGGCGCTGGCCGTGATCCTCGGCGCCCAGTCTGTCGCGGCGCAGGACCTGCGTGCCGACGCGCTCGAGTATTTCTCGGCCCTGCCCTCGACCATTCCCGCGGTCAGGGAGAACCCGATCACCCCGCAGAAGATCGACCTCGGCAAGGCGCTGTTCTTCGACCCGCGCATGTCGGCCTCGGGCGTGTTCTCGTGCAACTCGTGCCACAACCTCGCGACCGGCGGCGACGACAACCTCGAGACCTCGATCGGCCACGGCTGGCAGAAGGGCCCGCGCAACGCGCCGACGGTGCTGAACGCGGTGTTCAACGCGGCGCAGTTCTGGGACGGCCGGGCGCCGGACCTCGCGGCGCAGGCCAAGGGGCCGGTGCAGGCGGGCGTCGAGATGGCCAACACGCCGGACAACGTCGTGGCGACGCTGACCTCGATGCCGCAATACGTCGCGTGGTTCACCGACTCCTTCCCGGACGAGGCCGAGCCGGTCAGTTTCGACAACTTCGCCAAGGCCATCGAGGCCTACGAGGCGACCCTGCTGACCCCCGCGCCCTTCGACGCCTGGCTGAACGGCAACGACGACGCGATGACCGGGACGGAACTCGCCGGGCTGCAGACCTTCATGGATGCGGGCTGCGTGGCCTGCCACAACGGCATCAACGTCGGCGGGCATGACTACTACCCCTTCGGCCTGATCGAGAAACCCGGCGCCGAGGTGCTGCCCGAGGGCGACAAGGGCCGCTTTGCTGTAACCGAGACGGTGGACGACGAATACGTCTTCCGCGCCGCCCCCCTGCGCAACATTGCGGTCACCGCGCCCTATTTCCACTCCGGCGTGGTCTGGGACCTGAAGACCGCGGTCGAGATCATGGCGACCTCGCAGCTCGGCGCCGAGCTGTCGGACGAGGAGGTCGACAACGTCGTGGCCTTCCTGGGAGCGCTGACCGGCGAGATGCCCGAGGTGGTCTACCCGGTGCTGCCCGCCGAGACCGCAGGCACCCCGCGACCCTCGGGCGAGGTGATCGTCGAGTAGCCGGGCGATTCGCCCCGTCGCGGTGGCGCGGCCGGGGGATTGCCGGCCCTTCCGGAAACGGTCTTCCCGCGGCCGGTGGCATTGTTCACCGACCGCGGTGCTATGAAGTGCTTTGTGGCGGGAATTGGGCGGGGCGCTTGTCCCGCGCCAGATTCTCGACAAAGTTCCCCTTGCGGTGGGGGCCGCTGAACCGGAGACGATCGTCATGCGCGCCCGTGTTGCGGCCATCTTGGCCGTGCTGAACGCTACGCCTCTATCCGCCGACATCGCATGGCAGACCGCGCGCATGGCGCCCGGTTCGCTGATGCTGATGGAGGACGAGCGCGGAGAGGGTCTCAGCCACGCGGCCCGCGGCAGAACGGCGGGATTCTTCCGGTTCGACACCTACGAGGGCAAGGGCGATGCTCCGGTCTACGCCGGCAGCTACGACACCAATGACCGGGGCGAGAGGGTGCGCAGCGTGTCCGCCGATGGCGGAATCACGCGCTGCGAGTCGCACCGCTGCGCCCGACCCCTCGGGGCGAGCAGCTATGTCATCGCCCGTTCCGATGGCTTTCGCGAAACCCGCAAGCGGGTGACGCGCGAGACCGCGCCGGGTTCGGCGTGGAAGGAATGGGGGCTCGACGGGCTCGTGGCCACCGGAGCGCCGGAACCGGACCGCTTCGGTGCAGCCAGGACCGGCTGGCGCAAGGACCACGCGGGCGGGGCAACGACCCGCTCGCTGTGGCTCATGCCTGCGCTGCGTTGAGGGCTCGATCCGGGGACCGCACGAGGACAGACGCTGGCAAAGAATGACGCGGGGCAGGGGGAACCTGTCCCGCGTTTTCGTCTGCGGCGTGTCCCGTGGCCCGGGCGGGCCTCAGCCCTCGCCGCCGATCAGCGCCGAAAGCACGGCGCGGGCGTTCTCGGAATCCCACTCTGCATCGCCCATCAGCCGCGCCACCTCCTGACCCTCGGGGTTCAGGATCACCGTGACCGGCAGCCCCAGCACCGCCATCTCGCGCGAGAGCTTGGAACCCGGGTCGCGGTGCAGTGGCAGGTTGTCGACGCCGATCTCTGCGAAGAACTCGGTCATCGCGGGCGGCGGGTTGCGGCCGGTGGCGATGGTCACGACCTCGAAGCGGTCGCCGCCAAGCTCGTCCTGCAAAGCCGAGAGCGCCGGCATCTCCTTGCGGCAGGGGGCGCACCACGTGGCCCAGAAGTTCAACAGCACCCATTTGCCGTTCCAGTCGGACAGGCTCAGAGGCTCACCCTCGAAGGTGGCGAACGCCGCCTGCCCGGCCGGTTTCGGCGCGGAATGGAAGCTCAGCTTCTTCATGTCGCCGTCGCGCAGCCCGTCGGCGGCCGCGACGTCGGCGAGGGCCGGATTTGCAAGCGCCGCGGTGGCGGTATAGAGGAGCGCGAGCGCCAGTTTTCTCATGATCCCTCCCGGAGTGAACACCATGTCCGACAAGTCCTCGAACCAGATGTGGGGCGGCCGCTTCGCCGCAGGTCCCGATGCCATCATGGAGGCGATCAACGCGTCCATCGGCTTCGACAAGCGGCTCGCGGCGCAGGATATCGCCGGCTCGAGGGCCCATGCCGCGATGCTGGCGGCCACGGGCATCATCAGTGATAGCGATGCCGAGACCATTCGGGAAGGTCTGCTCACGGTACTGTCAGAGATCGAAAGCGGGAACTTCGCCTTTTCGACAGCGCTCGAGGACATCCACATGAACGTGGAGGCGCGGCTGAAGGAGGTCGTCGGCGAACCGGCAGGCCGTCTGCACACCGCCCGCTCGCGCAACGACCAGGTCGCGACCGACTTCAAGCTCTGGGTGCGCGAACAGTTCGACGCCTTCGAGAGCGGGCTGCTGGCGCTGATCCGCGCACTGGTCGACCAGGCCGAGGCCGGCGCCGAGTGGGTGATGCCGGGCTTCACCCACCTGCAGACCGCGCAGCCGGTGACCTGGGGCCACCACATGATGGCCTATGTCGAGATGTTCGCCCGCGACCTGAGCCGCGCCCGTGACGCCCGCGCCCGGATGAACGAAAGCCCGCTCGGCGCCGCGGCGCTGGCCGGCACCGGCTTCGCCATCGACCGCCACATGACCGCCGAGGCCCTGGGCTTCGCGCGTCCCGCGGCGAACTCGCTCGACGCCGTCTCCGACCGCGACTTCGCGCTCGAGTTCCTGAGCACGGCCAGCATCTGCGCCATGCACCTCTCGCGCTTCGCCGAAGAGCTGGTGATCTGGTCCTCGGCCCAGTTCCGCTTCGTGGCGCTGTCGGACCGGTTCTCCACCGGGTCCTCGATCATGCCGCAGAAGAAGAACCCCGATGCCGCCGAGCTCATCCGCGCCAAGATCGGCCGGATCTTCGGCGCCAACGTGGCGCTGATGACGGTGATGAAGGGCCTGCCGCTGGCCTATTCCAAGGACATGCAGGAGGACAAGGAGCAGGTCTTCGACGCCGCCGACAACCTGATGCTGGCGCTGGCCGCGATGGAAGGCATGGTCATGGACATGACCGCCAACGTCGCCAACCTCGAAGCCGCCGCCGCCGCGGGCTTCTCGACCGCGACCGATCTCGCCGACTGGCTGGTGCGCGAGACCGGGCTGCCCTTCCGCGAGGCGCACCATGTCACCGGCGCGCTGGTCGCCATGGCCGAGAAGAAGGGCTGCGACCTGCCCGACCTGACGCTCGCCGAGATGCAGACCGTCAGCGGCGCGATCACCGAGGGTATCCATGACGTGCTCGGTGTGCATAACTCGGTCGCGAGCCGCCTGAGCTACGGTGGCACCGCCCCGGTCCGGGTGCGCGAACAGGTGGCCCGCTGGAAGGAGATCCTGGCATGAGAACGATCCTGACGCTCGGAATGGTGGCGCTGCTGGTCGCTTGTGGTGCCGATGGCGAGCCGATCGCTCCCGAGAAGCGCGAGACGCCCGAGCCGGGCATCCGCATCTCGGGCGCGGCGGAGATCGGGGTCAGCAGCCGGTGAGCCTCCGCCTCCGGCACCTCTGGCTCGCGCTTGCGATCTGGGGTGCGGTGCACCCGATGGTCCATTTCCTCGGCTGGTTCCAGCGCGAGGGCTGGTCGCTGCCGGGGCTCGTCGCCGCCTGGTTCGCCAACCCGGCGGTCGCGGGCCTGACCTGGGACCTGCCGAACTCGGCGCTGGGGCCGGTGCTCTTGGTGCTGGCCGAGGTCGCGGTGCGCCGCAACTGGGACGCGCTCTGGGCGATCCCCGCCACCTGCTTCATCGGCGTGAGCTGCGGGTTGCCGCTCTATCTATGGCTGCGCTCCCGACCGGTCTGACCGGAACCCGAAACAACCTGCGCCACGCCCTGCGCATCCAATGGCCGAAAATATCCCGGGGGAGTCTCCGCAAGGAGACGGGGGCAGCGCCCCCGGCCACCGCGCCACCTGGCCGAAGGCAGGGGGTGGCGCGGCGCGCGGCCTTACGCTAAGGGCAGCCCGTCACACTTCGGAGCCAGGCATGGATCATTTTCTCTATCGCAACGGGCAGCTCTATGCCGAGGACGTGCCGGTGTCCGAGATCGCCGCCGCCGTGGGCACGCCGGTCTACATCTATTCCACCGCCACCCTGCTGCGCCATTTCCGGCTCTTCGACGAGGCGCTGGACTGGGGCCCGCACCTCGTCTGCTACGCCATGAAGGCCGCCTCGAACCAGGCGATCCTCAAGACGCTGGCCGCCGCGGGCGCCGGCATGGACGTGGTCTCGGGCGGCGAATACGCGCGCGCCAAGGCCGCGGGCGTGCCCGGCGAGCGCATCGTCTTCTCCGGCGTCGGCAAGACCCGGGACGAAATCCGAACCGCGCTCGAAGGTGGCATCCGCCAGTTCAACATCGAGAGCGAGCCCGAGATGCGGGCGATCTCCGAGGTCGCGTCCGCCCTCGGTGTCGTGGCACCGGTCACCGTGCGGGTGAACCCGGACGTGGACGCCAGGACCCACGCCAAGATCGCCACCGGCAAGAGCGAGAACAAGTTCGGCATCCCCATCGCCAAGGCGCGTCAGGTCTATGCCGAAGCCGCAGCCCTTCCGGGGCTCAAGGTGGTGGGCATCGACGTGCACATCGGCTCGCAGCTGACCGAGCTCGACCCCTTCGCGCTGGCCTACCGCAAGGTGGCCGAGCTGACCGAGGCCCTGCGCGCCGACGGGCACGAGATCAGCCGGCTCGACCTCGGCGGCGGGCTCGGCATTCCCTACACCCGCAGCAACGAGGCGCCGCCCCTGCCGGTGGAATACGGCGGCCTGATCGAGCGCGAACTCGGCCATCTCGGCTGCGAGATCGAGATCGAGCCGGGCCGCCTGATCGCGGGCAACGCCGGCATCCTCGTCTCCGAGGTGATCTACGTGAAAGAGGGCGAGGGCCGGAATTTCCTCATCCTCGATGCCGCCATGAACGATCTGATAAGACCTGCGATGTATGACGCCCATCACGACATCATCCCCGTGGTCGAACCCGAGCCTGGCTGCGAACAGGAGCCCTACGACATCGTGGGCCCGGTGTGCGAGACCGGCGACACCTTCGCCAAGGCGCGGCTGATGCCCGAGCTGCGCGCAGGCGGGCTCGTGGCGTTCCGCTCGGCTGGCGCCTATGGGGCGGTGATGGCGAGCGAGTACAATACGCGGGCACTCATCCCCGAAGTGCTGGTGAAAGATGATCAATTCGCTGTCATTCGCCCGAGACCGAGCTTTGAGGATATCATAAACCGCGATAGCCTTCCCGAGTGGCTGTAGGGCATCCCTCCTGCGGCCCCGACCGCAGGAGACCTTCATGCCCGAGACGGGAAAGCCGCGACCGGACATCCTGAGCCCCATCAAATGGCCGCTTCGCCTGACCCTCTGGGGCATGGCGGCGGAGCGCATCACCCGCGCCTTCTGGCCGCTCTGGTCGCTGCTGATCGCGGCGCTGGGGCTGTTGATGCTGGGCGTGCAGGACATGGTTGCCGTCGAATGGGTCTGGGTCTCGACCGTCGCGCTTCTGGGCGCGGTGGGCTGGGCGGCCTGGCGCGGGGTGCGGATGCTGCACTGGCCGCGCCGGTCCGAGGCGGTGGCCCGTCTCGACGGCACCATGCGCGGCAACCCGATCCAGGCGGCGCTCGACGATCAGGCCATCGGCTCTGCGGACACGGGCTCGCAGGCGGTCTGGCAGGCGCACCAGGCGCGGATGCGCAAGCGCCTCGCCGAGGCCAGGGCGGTGGAACCCGACCTGCGCGTTGCCAAGGCCGATCCCTTCGCCCTGCGCTACGTCGCGCTGCTGGCCTTCGCCGTGGCGCTGGTCTTCGGCTCGTTCCTGAGGGTCTCGTCGGTGACCGCGATGGGGCCCTCGGGCTCGGATCTCGCCTCCGGCCCCGCGTGGGAGGGCTGGATGGAGCCGCCG
>NZ_JAATOS010000492.1:0-2909 GCF_011806505.1 Salipiger sp. HF18
CAGCTCGGCGGATTCCCGCTGGAACAGGGCCATGCGCAGCGCCGTCTTGCGGCTGAGCGCGTAGAAGGCCAGCGCCGCGAGCAGCGCGAAGCCCATGATCTCGAGCGCCAGCACCGCGTTCACCTTCTCGCGCACCGAGGCGTAGGTGGTGAAGGTCGCCATGGTCCAGCCTCGGAACGGGATGCGCCCGTCGACCTGCATCACCGCCTCGCCGCGCACGTAGGCGTCGGGGGGCAGCGCTGTCCAGTCGGCGGTGGCCTTGATGGCGCGCTCGATGGCGCTTTCCGGCGACTGTCGCTCGAGCGCCTCGTCCATGGTCCGACCACGCCAGCGCGGCTCGGTCGCAAGTACGATGGTGCCCTCGGAATCGAGCACCGCCACCGCGTCGGTGATCCCGACCCAGGCGCGTTCGAACTTGGCGAGGTCGACCTCGACCACGATGACGCCGATCACCGTGTTCTGGCTCTCGACCCGCCGCGAGTAGGTGAAGGAATACCCCCCCGCCTCGCGCGCCTGCGTGGTGAAGACCGTGGTGTTCGAGCGCAGCGCATTCACGAAATAGGGCGCACCTCGGTGCTGTTCGCCAAGGCGGTTGCGGTCGGTCGCGGCGACAGTGCGACCGTCGCGGTCGAGCAGCATCAGCGAGGCCGCGCCGATCTCGTCCACGTAGGAAATGAGCCGCTGCGACGACTGGCTGAAATCGCCCGAATTCAGCGCCCCGATCAGCGCCGGGTCGCGGGCCAGCAGCTGCGGCACGATGGCGTTGCGCCTGAGCTCTGACAGGATGTTGCCCGAATAGAGCGCCAGCCGCAGCTCGGCCCGGTTGCGGGTGGATTCGGTGAAGCGGTCGGTGAGCAGACGGTTGGTGGTCCAGACCGTCGCCACGGCAAGCAGCACAAGGATACCCAGCGCCAGCCGTACGCGCCAGCCGAGCGGGCCGCTGCGCCTCACGCGCGGCAATCTTTCCGAGGTCGGTTCCGACATGCGGCGCAGACTACGCCTGCGCGCTCAGGCGCTCAAGTCAAGCCTCCGCCAGCGCGTCGGTCAGATGGGCGAAAAGGCGCGCACCGTCCTCGTTGCCCTGCGCGGGATCGCAGGCGCGCTCGGGGTGCGGCATCATGCCAAGCACACGGCGGTTCGACGACAGGATGCCCGCGATGTCGCGATCCGAGCCGTTGGGGTTGTCGGTATAGCGGAACGCGACGCGGCCCTCGGCCTCGAGCATGTCGAGCGTGTCGGCATCGGCGGTGAAGTTGCCGTCGTGATGCGCGATCGGGATGCGGATCGTCTCGCCGGCCTCGTAGCCGCGGGTGAAGATCGACTGGCTCTCGGCGACCGACAGGCCGATGGTGCGGCAGATGTACTTCAGACCGCCGTTGCGCAGCAGCGCGCCGGGCAGGATCTTGGTTTCGGTCAGCACCTGGAAGCCGTTGCAGATCCCCAGCGCGTAACCGCCGCGCTCGACGTGGGCCTTCACCTCGCGGCAGATCGGCGAGTTGGCGGCGATGGCGCCGCAGCGCAGGTAGTCGCCAAAGGAGAAGCCGCCGGGGATGCCGACGATGTCGATGTCGGAGGGCAGCGCGGTGTCCTTGTGCCAGACCATCTGGACGTCGAGACCCGCCTTGCGGAATCCTTCGGCGAGATCACGGTCGCAGTTCGACCCGGGGAAGACGATGACGGCGGCTTTCATGGGGAACTCCCTCGGCAGGCTCAGGGCTGATTGCGCACCGCATAACGGCTTTTGCGACGCAGCGCAATCGGCCCCTGCCTGCCCCTGCCGGCGGCATCGGTGGATGCCGCCTTGCGCGGCTTTCGGTCGGATTGCACCGAGTGTTTTGTCGCTGTGGCGGGCCGTTTTCGACCGGGGGGCCTGGGCTCGGTTTTGCTGTGCGGGCGTATTTCACGCCGGGGGCCCGGTCACGACTGGAAATCGGTGATCACCGCCACGCCCGGCGGCGTGGGTCCGTTGAAGGCCGCAAGCTCGGCGCTGGCCCCGCTCAGGCCGATTTCGCGCGCGATCAACGGCGAGAGGTCGACCTTGTTGCGGGTGATCAGCCCCAGCAGCGACGGGTAGCGATGCGCCGGCATGCCCCGCGTGCCGTAAAGCGCGAGGTTGCCCATGTAGACGGCGGACATGTCCACGTCCATGTGGGCGGTGTGACCCACCGGCATCCCCACCTGCACGTGCCGTCCCAGCGGGCGCAGGCAGCGCAGCGAGGCGTTGACGGTGACCGGGATGCCAAGCGCCTCGATGCTGACATGCGCGCCGCCGCCGGTGATCTCGCGGATCTGCGCCGCTGCGTCGCCCTCGCTGGCGTTGACCGCGGCGTCCATGCCGAGTCCCAGCGCATGGTCGAGCTTTTCCTGCACCACGTCGACCACCACCACATGCGCCCCGAGCGCGCGGCCGAGCAGCGCCGCCGAGAGCCCGACGCCGCCGGTGCCATGCACCGCGAGCCACTCGCCGCCCTGCAAAGCCGCGCGCCCGGTGAGCGCGTGCCCCGCGGTGGTGACCCGGCAGCCGAGCCCCGCCGCCAGCGTCGGCGACATGCCCTCGGGGAGCCGTGCGAGGTTGAAGTCCCGCGGCACCGCCACGTATTCGGCGAAGGCTCCGGGCTCGATGAAGCCGGGCAGGCGCTGGTCCGAGCATACCGTCTGCTGGCCGGCGCGGCAGCTCGGGCACGTGCCGCAGGAGAGGATGAAGGGCGCGACCACCACGTCGCCGCGCTGCCATTGCGACCGCGGCCCCGCTTCGATCACCTCGCCGCAGTATTCGTGGCCGGGGATCTGCCCGGGCTTCACCCGCGGATGCTCGCCGGTCCAGCCGTGCCAGTCCGAGCGGCAGACGCCACAGGCAAGGACACGCAGCACCACCCCATCCTCGGGGCAGAGCGGCTCGGCCACCTCCT
>NZ_JAATOS010000493.1:0-2908 GCF_011806505.1 Salipiger sp. HF18
GCGACATCTGGTACGGGCGGGTGCCCGGCCTTACCCCCGGCCAGCACTACGGGCTGCGCGCCGAGGGGCCCTTTGCCCCGCGCGACGGCCACCGATTCAATCCCGCCAAGCTGCTGGTCGACCCCTACGCCCGGCGGCTCTCGGGTCACCCGCTCTGGCATGACTCGCTCTACGGCGGCGCCGAGGCACCCGATCCCCGCGACAGCGCCCGCTTCATGCCGAAATGCGTGGTCGAGGACACCAGCTATGACTGGGGCCACCACGAGGCGCCTGAGACGCCGCTCGAGCAGAGCATCCTCTACGAGGCCCACGTGAAGGGGCTGACCCGGCGCTTTCCGGGGCTCGACCATCCGGGCCAGTTCCTCGGGATCGCGTCGGACCCGGTGCTCGAACACCTGATCAAGCTCGGCGTCACCGCCATCGAGCTTTTGCCTTCCTCAACGACCGCTTCCTCGTAAAGAAGGGGCTGGTGAACTACTGGGGTTACCAGACGCTGGGCTGCTTCGCCCCCGAGCCGCGCTACCTCTCGCACGGGCGGCTCTGGGAATTCCAGTACATGGTCGCGCGGCTGCATTCGGTGGGCATCGAGGTCATCCTTGACGTGGTCTACAACCACAGCTGCGAGGGCGACGAGAACGGCCCGACGCTGGCCTTCCGCGGGCTCGACAACCGGTCCTACTACCGGCTGCACGACGACAAGCGCTTCTACATCAACGACACCGGCACTGGGAACACGCTCAACGTCGACCACCCGATGGTGCTGCGCATGGTGCTCGACAGCCTGCGCTACTGGGCGACGACCATGGGCGTGGACGGGTTCCGCTTCGATCTCTGCTCGACGCTGGGTCGCACGACGAATGGCTTCGAGCCCGACGCCGCCTTCTTCAAGGCGATCCGGCAGGACCCGGTGCTGGCGCAGAAGAAGCTCATCGCCGAGCCCTGGGACATCGGCCCCGGCGGCTACCAGCTGGGCGGCTACCCGCCGCCCTTTGCGGAGTGGAACGATCAGTACCGCGACGGCGTGCGCCGGTTCTGGCGCGGCGATGTGGGCCATGTGCCGGTGCTTGCCGACCGCATCACCGGCTCGGCCGGGATCTTCGACCATGGCGGCCGCAACGCCACCTCCTCGGTCAATCTGATCACTGCCCATGACGGTTTCACGCTGATGGACACGGTGAGCTACCGGATGAAGCACAACGAGGCCAACGGCGAGGACAACCGCGACGGCCATGGCGAGAACTACTCGGACAATTTCGGCGTCGAGGGCCCCAGCAACGAGCCGGTGATCCTTGACGCCCGCGCGCAGCGCCGCCGCAACATGCTGGCGACGCTGCTGCTCAGCCAGGGCACGCCGATGATCCTTGCCGGCGACGAGCTGGGCCACAGCCAGAAGGGCAACAACAACGCCTATGCGCAGGACAACGACACAAGCTGGATCGACTGGGACGCCGCCGATGCCGAGTTCCTCGAGTTCACGCGCTGGATCATCAGCTTCCGCAAGGCCCACCCGATCCTGCGCCAGAAGCGCTTCCTGCACTCGCGCCCGCGCAAGGTGGACGGGGTGCCGGACCTGTTCTGGTGGCGCCCGGACGGGCAGGAGATGACCCGCGCCGACTGGACCAACGGTCACCTGCACGTGCTCTGCGCCGAGTTCCGCATGGCCAGCGGCACGCCGAAGTTCGCCCAGCGGGAAGAGGCGATCTACCTCGCCTTCAACGCCGGCGACGACGTCGAGCTGACCCTGCCCGGCCTGCCCGAGGGCTTCCGCTGGGTGCGCCACGTGGACACCTCGCAAACCATGCTCACCGCCGAGCCGGTGACGTCCCCCATCACGCTCGCCGCGAATTCCGTGCTTGCCCTGGTCGAGGAGCCGGCATGACCGATCAGACCCTGAACGACCGCGCCCTGCGCGCGGGCATCATTCCCGAATTCCGTGATCTCTTCGGCGTCACCCAGACCGCCACCGACGAGACCAAGCTCGCACTTCTGCAGGCCATGGGGCTCGACGGCGACGACATCGCGCCGACGCCGCTGCTGCCGCGCTGGCACGTCTGCGAGCCCGGCGTGCCGGTGGCGCTCGACTGCCCCGGTGACTGGCGCCTGCGGCTCGAGGACGGGACAGAGACCGAGGGACGCGGCCCCCTGCCCGCGCTGCCGCTGGGCCGGCACCTGCTGGAAAGCGCCGGCGCCCGCTGTTGGCTGCTGTGGGGGCTGATGGCGCCGCTCGCCTGCCTGCGCAGCCCCGACGAGGGTGGCATCGGCAGCTACGACGACCTCGCACAGCTCGCCGAGGGCGTGGGCGCGCTCGGCGGGGCCTTCCTCGGCATCAACCCGATCCACGCGGGCTTCCCCGTCGATCCCGGCGGCTTCAGCCCCTACACGCCCTCGCACCGCCGCCGCTTCGCCCCGCTCTACCTGCCGACCGCCACCCGCGCGCCCGAGCCCGGGCCGCTGGTGGTCCTGCCCGATGAGCTGCCGGCGCGGATGCAGGCGCTTGAGGACGAGTTCCGCGCGGCCCCTCCCGGTGCCGCCTTCGACGCCTATCTCGAACACGAGGGCGAGGCGCTGCGGATCTTCGCCCTGCATCAGGCGCTGTCGGAGAAGCTTGGCGCCTACTGGGACAGCTGGCCCGCCGCCTACCACGACCCCAAGGGCGAAACCGTCAGGCAGGCCGCCCACGAGCTGGCCGGGCGCAGCCGCTTCCACGCCTGGCTGCAGTACAAGGCCGAGGGCGCGCTCAGCGAGACGCAGCACCGCGCCAAAGCAAGCGGCATGGACCTCGGGCTCTATCTCGACCTCGCCGTCGGCACCCATCCGCACGGCGCCGAGACTTGGGAGGACCGGCAGAGCTTTGCCTTCGGTGCCAGCCTCGGCGCCCCGCCCGACGCCTTCGCGCCACAGGGCCAGA
>NZ_JAATOS010000494.1:0-2905 GCF_011806505.1 Salipiger sp. HF18
CGGATCACGCGCGACTGTACCGTCTTGCCGGCACGGCCGGCCAGCGGGCTGTCGTTGATGCCGAAGGTCACGGTGATAGTCGGCGGGTCGATGGGCTGGGCGTCGAGCGGCGTGTCCACGGCCAGTGCGCAGATGGTGTCGGCCACGGTGGCCTTCGACATGCCGGCGAGGCTGACGATGTCGCCCGCAAGACCCTCGTCGATGTCGGCCTGGGCGAGGCCGCGGAAGGCCTGCACGCGGGTGACGCGGAACTGCTCGATCTTCTGGCCGATGCGGCTGATCGCCTGCACCGTCTGGCCGACCTTGACGCGGCCGGTCTCGATGCGGCCCGTCAGCAGGCGGCCGACGAAGGGATCCGAGCCCAGCGTGGTTGCCAGCATGCGGAAGTCGTCGTCCTGGTGCTTGATCTGCTTCGGCGCCGGCACGTGGTTCACGATGAGGTTGAACAGCGCCGAGAGATCCTTGCGCGGCCCGTCGAGTTCGGCATCGGCCCAGCCGTTGCGGCCCGAGGCGTACATGTGCGGGAAGTCGAGCTGGTCCTCGTTCGCGTCGAGCGAGGCGAAGAGGTCGAAGCATTCGTCGAGCGCGCGGTCGGGCTCGGCGTCGGGCTTGTCGACCTTGTTCAGAACCACGATCGGGCGCAGGCCGAGGCGCAGCGCCTTGGAGGTCACGAACTTGGTCTGCGGCATCGGGCCCTCGGCCGCGTCCACCAGCAGCACCACGCCGTCCACCATGCTCAGGATGCGCTCGACCTCGCCGCCGAAGTCGGCGTGGCCGGGGGTGTCCACGATGTTGATGCGCGTGCCCTTCCACTCGACCGAGGTCGGCTTGGCGAAGATGGTGATGCCGCGCTCGCGCTCGAGGTCGTTGCTGTCCATCGCGCGCTCGGCCACGGCCTGGTTCTCGCGGAACGCGCCGGACTGTTTGAGGAGTTCGTCGACGAGGGTGGTCTTGCCGTGGTCCACGTGGGCGATGATCGCGATGTTGCGAAGGTCCATGGGAGTGCCTTTTAGGGAGTTTCGCGGGATCGCCTAGCGTCATGGGGGCCAAAAGGCCAGCCCTTTAATGTCCGGACGTGGAGGAAAACAGGTTGATCACGAGGATGCCGGCAAGGATCAGCCCGATCCCGAGGACCGCGGGCAGATCCAGCCGCTGTCCGAAGATCACCAGCCCGATGATCGCGATGAAGACGATGCCGAGCCCGGACCAGAGCGCGTAGGCGATGCCGACGGGGAAGCTCTTGAGGGCGATCGACAACAGCCAGAACGCCAGCGCGTAGGCGACCACGACGATCACCGAGGGCACGAGGCGGGTGAACTGCTGGCTCGCCTGCAGGGCGGCGGTGCCGATGGTCTCGGCCAGCACGGCGAGGGCGAGGACAAGGTAGGGCATGGGGGGCTCCGGGCGAGGGTCGCCCATACCTGACCCGAAATGTCGCGTGATGCCAGAGGCTTTCGTCCGCGGCGCGCCGGCAAAGCCGCGGCGGGCGGTCGGGGCGGGACGGGGCGGTTGCGGGGGCGGGGGCGGGGCCGGCGGGTGACCGCCGGGGGGCGGCCTCCGGTCACGAAACCGGGCGTCCGGAGATTCCGTGCTTGCGCTGTCATGCGTCGTTTACAAGAGTGTCACCAGAGTGACTTGAACCGGGTCTAACCGGCGATCCGACGGGCCCCGCGTGGCCCGCATTCCAGCAGAGAGGATACCAGATGACGATTTCCCGCCGCACCGCCCTGAAGATGTCCGCCACCGCCGTTGCCGCGCCGGTGGTGCTGCGCGCCCATGACGCGCTGGCCGCGTCGGGCACCGTCAGGGTCCTCGCATGGCAGGATTACATCCAGCCCAACATCGCCGAGAAGTTCGAGGCCGACACCGGAATCACGCTCGAGCTCACCACCTTCGGCTCGAACAACGAGGCCGAGTCGACCATCTCGTCCGCCGGCGGCAAGGGCTTCGACGTGGTGTTCCCGTCGATCACCAACGCGCCGAACTACCTCGACAGCGACGGCAACAGCTACTTCATGCCGCTCCCCGCGGGCGTGAACACCGACGCGGTGATCCCGTCCTTCCTGCGTGACAGTGCAACGCTCGGCGGCATGCACAACGGCGAGCAGGTCGTGCTGCCCTTCGACTGGGGCACCGAGGGCATGACGCTCAACACCACCGCAGGCATCGACCCCGCCACGCTGTCCTACGGCGATCTCTTCGCGGACGGCACCGAGGGCAAGTCGGCGTTCCGCCAGAAATCGGCGCTGATCGGCATCGGTCTCTACCTCGACGCCACCGGCGAGGTGCCCTCGAACCGGATGCTCGACGTCTACAAGTCGGAAGAAGAGGCCCGCCGGGTCTTTGGCGCTGTCACCCAGTGGATCATCGAGCGCAAGGATCACTTCGGCGCGTTCTGGAACAACGCCACCGAAGCCACCGCCGCCTTCAAGGACGCGGGCTGCGTCATCGGCCAGACGTGGGACACCACCGGCCTGCTGCTGAACCGCGAGAACCCCGAGTTCATCTACCGCGCGCCCAAGGAAGGCATCATCACCTGGCTCGACAGCTTCGGCATCATGCGCGAGGCCGAGAACGTGGACCAGGCCGTGGCGTTCATGAACTTCATGCTGACCCCGGAAGTGGGCGGCATGTTCTCGAACAACACCGGCTACAACTCGGCGGTGGCCGGCGCTGCCGAGTTCGCCAGCGAAGAGTTCAAGCGCCAGTTCAACGAGGTCTACACCCAGGATGTGCTGGGCAACATGTGGTGGTGGCAGGCCGAGACGCCGTTCCTCGCGCCGACCCAGAACGAGTTCTCGGAAATCATCACCAACGCCTGATTGCCGGACGGGGCGCGCGGCATCGTCCACGCGCCCCGGCGGCCGCGCGTATTGCGCGCCGGGCGTTCCGCGCCCGGCGCCTT
>NZ_JAATOS010000495.1:0-2836 GCF_011806505.1 Salipiger sp. HF18
AAAAAAAAAAAAAGCGCAATGACCCCCACATCTACGTTGCAAACTAGTGCTACCTGAGCTTCATCATCACCGTCGCCCTGCTGCACGTGTTCAACAACCTGAGCATTCCCGTATCGATCTGGGGCTCCAAGTCGGTGCAGGTTTTCTCGGGCGTGCAGGACGCCATGACGCAATGGTGGTACGGCCACAACGCCGTGGGCTTCTTCCTCACCGCGGGCTTCCTGGGCATGATGTACTACTTCGTGCCGAAGCAGGCCGAGCGCCCGGTGTTCTCCTACAAGCTGTCGATCGTGCACTTCTGGGCGCTGATTTTCATCTACATCTGGGCCGGTCCGCACCACCTGCACTACACCGCCCTGCCTGACTGGGCCTCGACCCTCGGCATGGTGTTCTCGATCATCCTGTGGATGCCCAGCTGGGGCGGCATGATCAACGGCCTGATGACGCTCTCGGGCGCCTGGGACAAGCTGCGCACCGACCCCATCATGCGGATGCTGGTGATCTCGGTCGGCTTCTACGGCATGTCCACCTTCGAAGGCCCGATGATGTCGATCCGCGCGGTCAACTCGCTGTCGCACTACACCGACTGGACCATCGGCCACGTGCACTCGGGTGCACTCGGCTGGAACGGCATGATCACCTTCGGCGCGCTCTACTTCCTGACGCCGAAACTGTGGAACCGTGAGCGGATCTACTCGCTCAGCCTCGTCAGCTGGCACTTCTGGCTCGCCACCATCGGCATCGTTCTCTACGCCGCCTCGATGTGGGTGACCGGAATCATGGAAGGCCTGATGTGGCGCGAGGTCGACGCCAACGGCTTCCTCGTCAACAGCTTCGCCGACACGGTGTCCGCCAAGTTCCCGATGTACGTGGTCCGCGCTCTCGGCGGTGGCCTCTACATCACCGGTGCGATCATCATGTGTTACAACCTCTGGATGACCGTGAAGCGTTCGCCGGCTCTCGAAGCCAGCGCCGCTGCGGCTCATGCCACGCCGGCCGAATAAGGGAGGGCCGAGATCATGAGCATTCTCGACAAACACGGTATCCTCGAAAAGAACGTCACGCTGCTGGCCATCTTCGCCTTCCTCGTGGTGACCATCGGGGGCCTCGTCCAGATCGTGCCGCTCTTCTACCTCGAGAACACCATCGAGGACGTCGAAGGCATGCGCCCCTACACGCCGCTGGAGCTGGCCGGGCGCGACGTCTACATCCGCGAGGGCTGCTACGTCTGCCACAGCCAGATGATCCGCCCGATGCGCGACGAGGTCGAACGCTACGGCCACTACAGCCTCGCGGCTGAATCGCAGTACGACCACCCGTTCCAGTGGGGCTCCAAGCGGACGGGGCCCGACCTCGCCCGCGTTGGCGGCCGCTACTCGGACGAGTGGCACGTCGACCACCTGAGCAACCCGCAGTCGGTGGTGCCCGAGTCGGTCATGCCCAAGTACGGCTTTCTCCAGGCCAAGCTGATCGACGGCGAGCACATCCAGGACCTGATGTCGACGCACCGTCTGGTGGGCGTGCCCTACACCGAGGAGATGATCGAGAACGGCCGCGTGGACTTCCTGTCCCAGGCCAACCCCGACAGCGACTACGACGGGCTGCTCGAGCGCTACGGCGAGGCGGTCAACGTGCGCAACTTCGACGGCGAACCGGGGATCTCGGAACTCGATGCGCTGGTCGCCTATCTGCAGATGCTGGGCACGCTGGTCGACTTCTCGACCTTCGAACCCGACGCAAGCCGCTGAGGAGACTGTGATGGGACACGAAACCTACAACGCGCTTCGGCACTTCGCGGACAGCTGGGGTCTGCTGGCCATGTTCGTCTTCTTCATCGGCGTGATCGTCTGGGCCCTGCGCCCGGGCAGCCGGAAGACGCACCAGGACGCCGCAACCGTCCTGTTTCGCAATGAAGACAAGCCGGCCCAGGACTGAGGACACGGGACATGAGTGACAACAACGAAAAGCGAGACGATCTCGACTACGAGACGACGGGCCATTCCTGGGACGGCATCGAGGAATACAACAAGCCGCTTCCCAAGTGGTGGCTGATGATCTTCTACGCCTGCATCGTCTGGGGCATCGGCTATACCATCGCCTACCCCGCATGGCCGGGCGTGAAGACGGCGACCGCCGGCCTTCTGGGCTGGTCGACCCGCGCCAACGTGGAACAGGACATCCAGAACCACGAGGCCTCGCTGGCCCCGATCAACGAGCGGCTGGCCTCGGTCGAACTGACTGCGATCGCCGACGATCCCGAGCTCAACACCTACGCGCAGAACGCCGGCGCCGCGGTGTTCCGCACCTGGTGCGCCCAGTGCCACGGCTCGGGCGCGGCTGGCGCCACCGGCTATCCCAACCTGCTGGACGACGACTGGCTCTGGGGCGGCACCATGGAGGACATCCATTACACCGTGTCGCACGGCATCCGGAACGAACAGGACGCCGATGCCCGCTACTCGGAGATGCCCGCCTTCGGTCGTGACGAGCTTCTCAGCCGCGAGGAGATCGCGCAGGTGGCGAACTTCGTGATGACCCTGTCGGGAGAAACCCCGCCCTCGCCCGATCTGGTCGAGGCCGGCGCCGAGGTCTTCGACTTCAACTGCTCGTCCTGCCACGGCGAGGACGGCACCGGCGACCGCTTCCAGGGCGCGCCGAACCTGACCGACGCGATCTGGCTCTACGGCGGCGACTACGACACGATCCACGAAACCGTGTTCAACGCCCGCTTCGGCGTCATGCCCCCGATGGGCGGCGCCGATCTGAACGAAGCCGAAATCCGGGCCGTGGCGACCTATGTCCACGGGCTCGGCGGCGGGGAAGCTTCGGAAGAGTA
>NZ_JAATOS010000496.1:0-2899 GCF_011806505.1 Salipiger sp. HF18
CCGAGGCCCCAGTCGCCGAAGGCCGCCGCATCCGCGTCGTTGCGGCGCTGGTCGAGCACGATGCCGTGCTCATCCGTCAGCAGCACGCCGCAGCCCGAACCGCCGACCAGCCCGAAGAGCTGGTCGAGCTTCGGCACGGCGATGGCGAGCAGCGCGCCCAGCCGGTCGCGCCCGTGCCGCAGCGCGGTGCCGTCCAGTCGTGCGCCGGCGCTGCGCTGCGCCGGGTCCAGCCCGTAGTGCTCCAGCGAGCGCCGCCCTGAGGCGGCGAGGGAGGACCGCGCGGCGGCGTCGTCGCTGGAGGCCGTGCGCATGACCTTGTCGATGTGGTGGGCGGCGGGTGTCATCGGCGCTCTCCTCGATATGGGTCGATGTGGGGTCACGGACCGGGTGCCGCCATCCGGGCAAGGGTGCCTTTGGTCCTGATCCGGACACCCTACAACCGTGCGGACGCCGGCGACTATGCGACCAATGGACGAGGCGGGCGCCCGGCAGGCCGGCGGCTGCGCAAGCGCTTGGCATTGCGGCGGCCCTGACGTGCCCTCGGCGCGAGTTCGGTGTCCCGGACTTTACAAGTCCATGGCTTCCGGGCTCAAGTGACGGCAAGAGCCCCAATTTCTCACTGTGCGGACATCATTCATGGCGATCACGGCAAGCATCCATCACCTGACCCATTACAAGTATGATCGTCCCGTCACGCTTGGTCCCCAGTTGATCCGGCTGCGCCCGGCGCCGCATTCGCGGACCCGGGTGATCTCGCACTCGCTCAAGGTGTCGCCCGAGGGGCACTTCGTGAATCACCAGCAGGATCCCTACGGCAACTGGCTGGCGCGCTACGTGTTCCCCGAGCCGGTGACGGAGTTCAAGATCGAGGTCGATCTCGTCGCCGACATGACGGTCTACAACCCCTTCGACTTCTTCGTGGACGAAGAGGGGCAGGAGTGGCCGTTCGAGTATCCCGAGGAATTCCGCGACGACCTGCTGATCTACCGCGAGCCCGAGCCGATGGGCCCGCATCTTGCCGCCTACATGGAGGGCATCCCGCGCGAGACGACCGGCACCGTCGATTTCCTCGTCGACATCAACATGAAGCTCCAGAAGCACATCGACTACATCGTGCGGATGGAGCCCGGCGTGCAGACCCCCGAAGAGACTCTGCAGCACAAGCGCGGCTCGTGCCGGGACACCTCGTGGCTGCTGGTGCAGATCCTGCGCAACCTCGGTTTCGCGGCGCGGTTCTGCTCGGGCTACCTGATCCAGCTTAAGCCCGACCTGCAGGCGCTCGACGGGCCCTCGGGCACCGATCACGACTTCACCGACCTGCACGCCTGGTGCGAGGTCTTCCTGCCCGGTGCCGGCTGGATCGGGCTCGACCCGACGTCTGGCCTGCTGACCGGCGAGAGCCATATCCCGCTGGCTGCCACGCCGCATTACCGCACCGCCGCCCCGATCACCGGCGGCTTCTCGGCGGCGGGCAACCCGCACGTGTCTTTCGACTTCGACATGACGGTGACCCGCACCGCCGAGCATCCGCGCATCACCAAGCCGTTCTCGGACGAGGCGTGGGAGGCGCTCGACGCGCTCGGTCACAAGGTTGACGCGACCATCGCCGAGCAGGACATGCGGCTCACCATGGGCGGCGAGCCCACCTTCGTCTCGATCGACGATTTCGAGAGCGCCGAGTGGAACACCGCCGCCGTGGGTCCGACCAAGCGCAGCCGGGCCGACACGCTGATCCGGCGCTTGCGCGACCGCTTCGCGCCGGGCGGTTTCCTGCATTACGGACAGGGCAAGTGGTACCCGGGCGAGACCCTGCCGCGGTGGACCTTCTCGCTCTACTGGCGCCGCGACGGGCTGCCGATCTGGAAGAACTCGGACCTCGTGGCGAAGGAGGGCGCGCATGGCGCCGATGCCGAGCAGGCCGACCGCTTCCTGTCGACCTTCGCCGAGAACCTCGGGCTCGGGGCGGGTTACGTGCACCCGACCTTCGAGGATCCGGTCGACTGGATCCTCAAGGAGGCGGACCTGCCGTCGAACGTCACCCCCGAGGACAGCAAGCTCAAGGACCCCGAGGCCCGCGCCCGCATCGCACGGGTGTTCTCGCGCGGGCTGGATACGGCGGCGGGCTTCGTGTTGCCGCTCCAGCGCATGTGGCAGAGCAAGCACACGCCCTCGGTGCGCTGGCGCTCCGAGCACTGGAAGACCCGGTGGGTTTCCGCCTGCCGTTGGGCTCGCTGCCCTACATCCCGCCCTCGGCCTATCCCTATGTCTACCCGACCGATCCCTCGGTCCCGGTGCAGGCGCTGCCCGACTTCCACGCCGACCGCGCCGAGAAGCGCCGGCTGCTGATGGAAGAATTCGAGAAGATCGCCCGCGAAGAGGCGCAGATCGCGCGCGAACAGGCCGAGATGCTGCCCGAGGTCACCCCGGGCCACGCCCAGCCGGTGAGCGAGGCGCGCGACGCCGGGCACCGACAGAAGGTCATGGAGCAGGGCGTCGATCCGGCGGGCGGTCAGGTCCGCACCGCCATCGCCATCGAGCCGCGCGACGGGCGGCTCTGTCTCTTCATGCCGCCGGTCGAGGATCTCGAGGACTATCTCGAGCTGCTCGCCACCGCCGAGGAAACCGCCGAAGAGCTCGGCCTGCCGATCCACATCGAGGGCTACACGCCGCCGCACGACAGCCGCATGAACGTGATCCGCGTGGCGCCCGATCCGGGCGTGATCGAGGTGAACGTGCACCCGGCCCACAGCTGGGAGGACTGCAAGTCGATCACCACGGCGGTCTACGAGGAGGCCCGGCAGAGCCGCCTCGGCGCCGACAAGTTCATGATCGACGGCAAGCACACCGGCACCGGCGGCGGCAACCACGTGGTGGTGGGCGGGGCGACCACGCTCGACAG
>NZ_JAATOS010000497.1:0-2883 GCF_011806505.1 Salipiger sp. HF18
GGCCGCGCCGTGCTGCATACCGCGCTGCGCAACCTCGCGGGCACCCCGGTCGAGGTCGACGGCAAGGACGTGATGCCCGAGGTGCTCGACACGCTCGCGCGGATGGAGGCGCTGGCCTCCGAGATCCGCGGCTCCGGCATCACCGACGTGGTCAACATCGGCATCGGCGGCTCGGACCTCGGGCCCAAGATGGGCACGCTGGCGCTGGCACCCTACCATGACGGGCCGCGCTGCCATTTCGTCTCGAACGTCGACGGCGCCGTCATCGCCGACACGCTGAAGCGATGCCCGGCCGCAACGACGCTCTTCATCCTCGCCTCCAAGACCTTCACCACCATCGAGACCATGACCAACGCGCGGACCGCGTGGGACTGGCTCGAAGGGCAGGGCGTGGCGACCGATGGCAAGTTCGTGGCGCTGTCCTCGAACCACGAGAAGGCGGCGGATTGGGGCATCCCCGCCGAGCGCGTCTTCGGCTTCGAGGATTGGGTCGGCGGGCGCTATTCGATGTGGGGACCGATCGGGTTGTCGATGATGATCGCCATCGGTCCCGACGATTTCCGCGCCTTCCTCGAGGGCGGGGCGGCGATGGACGCGCATTTCCGCGAGGCACCGCTGGCCGGGAACATGCCGGTAATGCTGGCGCTCGTCGGCATGTGGCACAACCAGGTGCTGGGCCACGCCACCCGCGCGGTGCTGCCCTACGACAACCGGCTCTCGCGCCTCCCGGCCTATCTCCAGCAGCTCGAGATGGAGAGCAACGGCAAAGGCGTCGGCATGGACGGCGCCGATCTCGACTGCAACTCCGGGCCGGTGGTCTGGGGCGAGCCGGGCACCAATGGCCAGCACGCCTTTTACCAGCTCATCCACCAGGGCACCCGCGTGGTGCCCTGCGAGTTCATGGTCGCGGCCCGCGGTCACGAGCCCGCGCTGAAGCACCACCACGCTTTGCTCGTCGCCAACTGCCTCGCGCAGTCCGAGGCGCTGATGCGGGGCCGGTCGCTAGACGAGGCCCGCGGCAAGGTGGCGGGCACTTTCGAGGGCGACGAGCTGGAACGGCAGGCGCGGCACCGGGTGTTCCCGGGCAACCGGCCATCGACCACGCTGGTCTACCCGCTGCTCGATCCCCGTACGCTGGGCCGGATCGTGGCGCTTTATGAGCACCGTGTCTTCGTCGAGGGCGTGATCCTCAACATCAACTCCTACGACCAGTGGGGCGTGGAGCTTGGCAAGGAGCTGGCGACCGCGCTCGGGCCGATGGTGACAGGCGAGCAGGACCCGGGCGACAAGGACGGCTCGACGCAGGCACTGCTCACATTCCTTCACAGGAATGCGAGCTAAGGTTCCGTCAAAAACTTGTTACCAGTGGCAGGTGGCCCGGGTGGAACGGCCCGGGCTTCCGTGTGTTGTGAGGGCAGACGTCGCAACATCGTGACGACAATGTACGGAGGAAAGACAATATGAAACGCCTTACCATGACCGTTGCCGCCATCGCCCTCACCGCAGGTGGCGCCGTCTCCGCTCAGACCGCCGACGAAACCGTGAAGCCCAAGGATGAGGCCGCGCAGGTCGAGACGAACGCTGAACAGAACATGGAAGCCGCCGAGAACAACCTCGAGCAGGCTGGCGAAAACATGGAGCAGGCCGCCGAGAACACCGGCGACGCCATCGAGAACGGCGCCAAGAAAGCCGGCGACGCCATGGAAAACGCAGCGAACGATGCCGGTCAAGCCATCGACAACGCCGCCGACAAGGTTGACGGTGCTATGGAGACCGCCGAGGCCAAAGGCGAGCGGTCGCTCGAGGAAGTCTTCGCCAACGACCCCGACGGCCTGATCCGCACCCGCGACATCACCGGGGGCGCCATCTACGCCGTCAACGACGAACTGCCGGCGACCGAAGAAGCCGAAGGCACCGACATGACCGCAGCCGAGCCGGCAGCGACCGATCCGGCGGCCGCTGACGCCGGCACCGAGATGGCCGCCACGAATGACGGCGGCATGGTGATCCAGGACAACTGGGAGAACATCGGTTCGATCGAGGACATCATCCTCAACGCCGACGGTTCCTTTGAAGGCATCGTGGCCGAGGTTGGCGGCTTCCTCGACATCGGCGACAAGCACGTCCATCTCTCGCTGAGCGACGTCTCGCTGACGCCGATCGACGACGGCAAGTACGTCGTGGTGACCAACTACACCAAGGAACAGCTGATGGAGATGCCCGACATCGACGAATCGCCGGTGAACTAAGGCACCTCTCGCAGGTCTATCCCGAGGGTCGGAGCTTCGCGCTCCGGCCCTTTTTTCGTCGTGAGATCAGAACGTTACGGGACGATTCTCAGGGAATGTCGAAGCCGGGCTCGGCAAGGGTGAAACCCTCGAAGCGGAAGCCGGGGCTCACGGTGCAACTCACCAGCGTCCAGTCGCCGGTGCTGCGCGCTGCCTGCCAATGGCCCACGGGCACGATACGCTGGGGCCGGGCGCCGCTGGCGAGGTCGGAACCCAGCATCAGGTCCTCGCGCGGGCCCTCGTCCGTCGCGGCATGCGATAGCACCAGCGGCGCGCCCGCGTGCCAGAGCCAGATCTCCGCCGCATCGACCTTGTGCCAGTGGCTGTTCTCGCCGGCCTTGAGCAGGAAGTAGATGCAGGTGCCCACCGGCCTCTCGCCCTCGGGCGCATCGGCCACCCAGGTCTGCCGGAAATGCCCGCCCTCGGGATGGGGTGAGAGCTCGAGCAGGGTGATGATCTCGTCGGCGGTCAGGGTCATGCGGGCTCCGTGCGATGCTCGGTGTCTTGGTTAACCAATTCCCCCGAGGCTCGGCCCGTGGGACCCGTCCCGAGGAAGCGGCGGCGTGTCCCCGAGTGTGAGGCAAAGCAGAGCGGG
>NZ_JAATOS010000498.1:0-2878 GCF_011806505.1 Salipiger sp. HF18
CCGCCCTGGCGCGGGGCTCGGCCGAGGCCGACAAGGTGCTCGCGGTGCGGGCGGAGTATCTCTTCGACGCGCACGGCATCACCGACGATCTGGGCGTCGTGGTGGCCGTCGCCCCCGGCGCACCGCTGAAGCCCGCGGCCTACGGGCTTGCCGAGCGCCACGCCGGCGTCAGGGTGGTGATCGAGACCGCCGACCCCGCCACCATCGCCGAGGAAATGTTCGGCTTTGGCGTCGAGCGCGAGGCCTTCCGCGGCCGCCGCGCCGCCTATGAGCGCGACCTCGGCGAGGCGCGCTTCAGCCTCGCGCCGGTGACCGACCGCATCCGCCTGCGGCTCTGCGTCAGCCCCGAGGCCGGGTGGCCAGTGCTGCGCGAGTTCCTGTCGATCCGCGACTACGAGCAGCTCACCATCGGCATGTACCACGTGACCGCCCCGCACGTGATCGCCGCGCTTCTGGATTTTGCCGGACGCAGCCGGCCGACCTCGCGCCTGACGCTGACGCTCGACCGCCAGCGCGGCGATCTGGCGGTGAACCCCGACGACACCTCCGGCGGCACCAAGGCCGACGACATCCCCGAGCGCGAGACGCTGGCCCGGCTGAGCGCGGCGCTCGGCGACCGCTTCTCCTTTGCCAAGGCCTCGCTCGGCAGCGGCGGGCTGTTCCCCACCGCTTACCACATCAAGGTCGCGGTCTGGACCGACCGCCTGCCCGGCAACCGGCGCGAGGACAAGCTGCTGTGGCTCTCCAGCGGCAACTGGCAGTCGTCGAACCAGCAGCCGCTCGAGATCCCCCCCGCCGAGGCCTCCGGCCTGCGCTTCGAGGATGTGGCCGACTACAACCGCGAATGGCACGCGGTCATAGAACACCCCGGGCTGGCCGCCACCTTCCGCGCCCATCTCGAGCAGGACCAGCTCGACAACGCCCTGGCGAGCGCCGCGGAATCCCGGCTCACCGCCCGCGGGGACAGCATCCTCGTGCCCGCCGAGGCGCTGGAGCGGCCAAGGACCCCCGGCAGCTTCCGTGCCTTCGCGCCGCTCGATCTCGACGAGGAGATGACGGTGCAGCCGCTGCTCACCCCCGACAACTACCCCGAGGTGGTGCTGTCGCTGGTCGGCGAGGCGCAGGAGAGGCTCTGGATCCAGAACCAGTCCTTCAACCTATGGAAGACGCCCGAGGACACGCCCGCGCATTTCCTCGCCCTCGCCGAGGCCATCCGCGACAGGCAACGCGCGGGCGTCGACGTGCGGATCCTGTTCCGCAACCTCTTCGGCAGCGAGCGCAGCGTGATCCGGCGGCTCAAGGCGTTCGGCATGAACACCGGCCCCGATCACCTGCGCTACTTCCCGACCAACCACACCAAGGGCATGGTGATCGACGGCCATACGGTGATGCTGGGCTCGCAGAACCTCACCGCCGCGGGCACGGGGCCGAACCGCGACGCCAGCCTCGTGATCCGCCACCCCGCCGCCAACGCCTATTTCGCCGAGCTCTTCGAGCATGACTGGACGCAATACGGCGAGAATGCCCCGCAACCCGAGAGCCGTCGCCTGCGGCCGGTGATGCGGGTCGCGGACGGGGTGCGGACCGAGGCACCGCAAGGCTACGTGGCGCTGTCGCTCGGCGCGTTTCTGGGAGAGGGTTGATGGTCGCAAAGCGCAGCACGAAGAAGCGGGTCACCGAGCTCGACAGTTTCATGGAGCAGACCAACGGCGGGGGCTCGCCCGAGAACGTCGAGGGCTTCAACTTCTTCCGCGCCGCCACCGCGGGCTTCCGGCAGGAGACGCTTTTCGGGCCCACGGTGCTGCGCGACCGGCCGGACGGAGGTTTCTTCTCCGATGCCGGGCCGTCGGCCGATGACGGCCGGGTGCCGGGGCCGATGTCCGAGAAGGTCATCGGCTACGACAACCGCGCGCGCATCGGCGAGACCGCGATGCTCCCCTGGCGCTGCATCTGCCATCTCGAGGTGCAGTATGACCGCGGCCCGGTGGGCTTCGGGACCGGCTTCATCGCGGGCGAGAACCTGCTGCTGACCGCCGCGCATGTGCTGGTGGACCGCGGCGCCTACGGCTGGCAGGAAAAGCCCCGCATCGCCCGCCGGGTGCGCATCGCGCCGGGGCGCGACGCCACGCTGGCGCCTTACGGGGCCTTTGTCGTCGACATCCCCGAGGACCCGGCCGAGCAGCTCATCCCCGAGATCTGGCACCGCGACGGGCTCGGCAAGGAAGAGGCGATGGAGGTCGAACAGGCGGCGCTGTCGCAGGACTACGCCGGCATCCGGCTCGACCGCGAGGTCCGCGGCGAATGCATCGGCAAGCGCCTCGGGCACTTCGGCTTCAAGGAGTTCGACAGCATCGACGAGAAGGACCGCGAGTTCCTCTTCGTGAACACCGCCGGCTACCCTCACAGCCCGAACAAACCCTACGGGACGCTCTGGTACAACGCCGGCCGCACCGCCGAGCAGCACCACGACGACGCCTTCATCGACTATATGGTGGACACCGAGGGCGGCCAGAGTGGCAGCCCGGTCTGGTTCTACGACAAGCGCCGCGCGCAACGCTTCGTCATCGCGATTCACACCACCGGCGACTTCGTGAATCGCGGGTTGCTGATCAAGGGCGAGATCTTCGACACCATCCGCGCCTGGCGGGCGGGGTGACGGGATTTTGTCCGCGGTGCCGGCGGGAGAGGAGCCGCGCCCGGATATGGCGCCACGTCGACAGCCAAGCTCAGGGAGATTGCGAAGGCATCGCCGGAAGCCTCTGGATTGTCATGGACAATCATGCCGGCTGTCTTGCACAAATCCTCCGAGGGATTCATCTCGTGAATCCAGCATGGTAGCTGGGCTGCATGAGCAGACCTCCCCCCCCGAGCCACAAGA
>NZ_JAATOS010000499.1:0-2875 GCF_011806505.1 Salipiger sp. HF18
GTCGCCTGTCCCGCGGCGAGCACATGCGCGGCGAGGTTGAAGGGCGAGGGGCAGGGCGCGAAGGCGCCTTCGTCGAAAAGCGAGGTCATGCTCAGGGATTAGGGCGCTGTCGCCATTGTTGCAAGCGTGCCGCGCGGGCCCTATAGCAGGACCATGATGCGCGACCCAAAGACCCTTATTCGCCTTGCCCGCGAGACTGGCGAAGACGCCATGGCCGAGCCGCTTGACCTTGGCGCGCGCGTCCGCGAACTGCGCAAGGAGCGGGATTGGACGCTCGAGCAGGCGGCGAAGCAGGCGGGGCTCGCCCGCTCGACGCTATCCAAGATCGAGAACGGCCAGATGTCACCCACCTACGACGCGCTCAAGAAGCTTGCGGTCGGGCTGGGGATCGGCGTGCCGCAGCTGTTCACACCGCCGAAGAAAGACCAGGTCTCGGGCCGCATGGTGCATACGCGCGACGGCGAGGGGCTGCATCAGGCCACGGTGACCTACGAGCACGAGCTGCTGGCCGAGACGCTCACCAAGAAGAAGATGCTGCCGTACCGCGCCCGCGTCCGGGCTCGCGACATGGGCGAGTTCGACGGATGGGTGCGCCACGACGGCGAGGAATTCCTCTACGTGCTGACCGGTATCATCCGGCTCTACACCGAGTTCTACGAGCCCATCGAGATGCGCCGCGGCGACAGCGCCTATTACGACGCGACGATGGGGCACAACGTGGTCTCGACCAGCCCCGAGGACGCGACGATCCTCTGGGTCACCTCACTCGGCTAGCTTACGACCGGCGGAGCAAGCGTTCAGCACTGACCGTCGCGTGCGAGGGCCGCAAGCCGCGCGAGCTCGTCCTCGGCATGCCAGTAGGTCAATTCCTCGGGCGTCGAGGGCTCGACTGCAGGCATCTGGCCGGGCGGTCGGATGCCCACGGTCGCGGGCGCCACGATCTTCGGGGACAAGGCGTTGCGGTTCTTGATAAAATTCAGCATCACGGGGTCCGCCTGTGTGCATAACCCCGAGGCAGGCTGCGCGGTTCCCGCGCGGCCCGTACGCTGCTGAAATTTCATCTGATCGTCACAAGGGATGATCGTCACGAGGGATGATCGTCACGAGGGATCCGGCAAGGATCGGACCGCAGGGGCTTGTCACGGGCGGTCAAACGCGCCTCAGCCGACGCGGCGGCGGATCTCGCATGGCAGACTGTCGGTGAAGAGCAGAGCCTCGAGCGCGTCACGCGCCTCGAACACCGTGAGGTCATGGCACGCGGCCACCTGGGCCACCAGCGTCTCTATCCGCGCGGGCGGCTGGTCCAGGGTTTCGGGGGCCAGCTCGGTGAAATGCGCCTGAAGCCGCTGGCGGGCGCTGTTCCAGTTCTGGGCGACACGGGTCCATTGCATCTGTCTCATACCTCCGAAACGTGACACTCGTCCTTCCGTTCCGAAGCCCCGCGCCGGTCGGCAAAGCTCTGCGCAACGCTTTGGAACGTTGCACAGAGGATGCCGGTGCAGATGCTAACATCTGCTTAGCGTTCGGGCAGCAGCCCCCGTGGCGCGAAGCGCAGGACCAGCAGCAGGATCACGCCCATGGTGAGCAGCCGCATGTGCTGAACCGAGTCCAGCAAATGCGCCTTGATCGCCGAACCGTCCGCCATGCCCGAGGTGAGGATCCCCATGACCCACTGGCCGATGGGTTCGACCTGCACCCAGAGGAACCAGATCAGGAACCCGCCGAGCACCGCGCCCAAGTTGTTGCCCGAGCCGCCGACGATGACCATCACCCAGACGAGGAAGGTGTAGCGCAGCGGCTGGTAGCTCGAGGGCGTGAGCTGTCCGTCGAGCGTGGTCATCATCGCGCCCGCGATGCCGCAGAGCGCGGAGCCCAAGATGAAGATCTGCAGGTGCCGCGCGGTGACGTCCTTGCCCATGGCCTCCGCCGCCTCCTCGTTGTCGCGGATGGCGCGCATCATGCGCCCCCACGGCGAGTTCAGCGCCAGCTGCGCCAGCACCAGAAGCACCACCAGCACGACGGTGAAAAGCACCGAGTAACCGAGCTTGACGTAGAGCGTCGAGGCGGTGGTGGCGTCGAGCCCCAGCGAGCCGGCGGTCTCGACGAAAGAGGGGCTGGCCTGCAGGTCGACCTCGTAGGGCACGGGACGGGGCAGGCCGATGACGTTCTTCACGCCGCGCGCCAGCCAGTCCTCGTTCTTCATCACCGCGATGATGATCTCGGCGATGCCCAGCGTCGCGATGGCGAGGTAGTCCGACCGCAGCCCCAGTGCGGTCTTGCCGATCACCCAGGCGACGCCCGCCGCAAGCAGCCCGCCCACCGGCCAGGCCAGCAGCACCGGCAGCCCGAGGCCGCCGAGGAAGCCGGTGGCAGCGGGGTTGACCGCCTCCACCGCGTCGACGCCCGGATCGAGCACGGCGCGGTAGAGGAAGAAGCCGCCCACCGCGATCACCGCCACGGCAAGGCCGCGACGCCCGCGCGGCAGGCGCTTCCACGCCACGACGCTCAGCACGATGGCCACGAGTCCCAGCGCGAGGGCCGCGATGATGCGCCAGCCGCCCGCGGCCCAGGCCTCGGGCACCGGCGCGACCGAGGTCAGCACCACCGCGAGCCCGCCCAGTGCCACGAAGCCCATGACGCCGACGTTGAAGAGCCCTGCGAGCCCCCATTGCAGGTTGACCCCGAGCGCCATGATCGCGCTCACCAGCCCCATGTTCAGGATGATCAGCGCCGAGTTCCAGCTCTGCAGGACCCCGGTCGCGATGATGAGCGCCGCGACGAGCGCGAAGAGACCGAGCGTCCTCATACCGATTTCCCCTTGAAGAGACCCGTGGGCCGGAACAGCAGAACGATGATCAGGATCACGAAGCTGACG
>NZ_JAATOS010000500.1:0-2866 GCF_011806505.1 Salipiger sp. HF18
CTGGCGGGATCGCCAGAGGGGAAGGTCCGACGGGGGGATGTGGCCGGGTTCGGCCTCAGGTCCGGGTGGCGGTGTAGTCGCCCAGGCGCTTTCCGGGTTCGTCCACGAAGAGGCCCGGCAGCGGGGCGAGGGCGGTGATGCGGTCGAGGCGGAGCGTGGTGAAGTCGCCTTGGGTCTCGTTCCAGGCGGTGCAGGTCCAGATCCGGCCCCAGTAATCCAGCGCGAGCGGCCGCAGGTCCTGTGGCGCGGGCGTGTCGCGCAGGGTGACGCGGAGCTTCTGGCGGGCGCGGATGGCGGCGCGCACCGCCGGCATGTGGCGGAAGCCCTGCGCGGCCTCGGGGGACGGGTAGGCGGCGAAGCCGGAGCTGCCGGGCTCTGCGGGGCCGGCCTCGGGCAGGAGCGCGTCGATCTTGCGCGACAGCGAGCGCGCCGCCTCGGCCAGTTCCGGCAGGTCGCCGGCGCCGGCGCCCACCGCAGCGAGGCCGAGGTGCAGCACCTCGAGCTCGGTCTCGGTCAGGTTCAGCGGCGGCAGGGTGAGGCTGGCGCGGGCGGCGTATCCGCGGCCGCGGGTGCCCTCGATGGCGATGCCCGAGGCGGCGAGCGTGTCCATGTCGCGGTAGATCGTCCGCTGCGAGACGCCGAGCTCGGCAGCCAGCGCCTCGGCGGTGTGCACGCCGCCATCCTTGAGGCGGGTCATCAGGGCATAGAGGCGGTCGGTCTTCTTCATGCGATTCGTCGGGCTGGGGCTGGGTGTGGCGGGGAGCGGGGAGGTTGGGCAACTGACAGTTTTTTGTTAAAAAGCGCGGCGGATTCCGTGTGGCGATGCGGGGGCGGGGGGCTTTTCCGCCTCCTGTGGCGCAAGCGCCGTTCTAGAGATCGGACAGAATTGATGCACGGGCGCCGGAGCAGGTGGCCCGCGACAGGAGACTAGAGACATGCTCAACAATATCGGCCTTCCGGGCCTTCTTCTCATCGCCATCGTTGTTCTGGTGCTGTTCGGCCGCGGCAAGATTTCCAACCTCATGGGCGAGGTCGGCAAGGGCATCACCGCCTTCAAGAAGGGCGTGAACGACGGCCAGAAGGAGCTCGAGGACGAAAAGGCGGACAGCGCCAAGGACGTCACCCCGGCCGAGACCGAAAAAGACAAGGTGTAAGCCCACATGCTGGATCTGGGATGGTCCGAGCTGCTGGTCATCGGGATCGTGGCGCTGATCGTGGTCGGGCCGAAGGACCTGCCCGTGCTCTTCCGCAATGTCGGACGGTTCATGGGCAAGGCGCGCGGGATGGCCCGCGAGTTCACCCGCGCCATGAACGATGCCGCCGACGAGAGCGGGGTGCGGGACGTGGCCAAGACCTTCAAGACCGCGACGAACCCGCTGGGCTCGGCGATGGACGGGGTTCGGGACGCGGCGCGCACCATGACCGACCCCACGCCCGCGAAGAAGACCACGTCGCTCAAGGAAGACCCCGCCGCGCTCGATCCCGAGCGCGAGGAGGCCAAGAAGCGCATCGAGGCCAGTGCGGCGCGGACCGCCGCCGACCGGCAGCGACGCGATGCCGAGGCCGCCATGAAGCGCGCCGAGGAAGCCGCCGCCAAGGCCGAGGAGATGGAAGCGGCGCTCAAGAAAGACGGTGAGGCATGAGCCACGCAGACCATGACGAGATCGAAGACAGCTCGGCGCCACTGATCGAGCACCTGGCGGAGCTGCGCACGCGGCTCATCCGCTCGGTGATCGCGTTCATCATCGGGATCTGTCTCGCCTTCACGGTGGCCGAGCCGATCCTGCAGTTCCTGCTGGGACCGATCGAGGAAACGCTGCGCAATCTCGGCGATCCTTCGCCCACGATGCAGTACACCAGCCCCCAGGAATACCTGTTCACGCTGTTCCGCATCTCGATGGTGTTCGGCTTCGGGCTGGCCTTCCCGGTGATCTCCTACCAGCTCTGGCGCTTCGTGGCGCCGGGGCTCTACAAGTCCGAGAAGGGCGCGTTCCTGCCGTTCCTTGTCGCCTCGCCGGTCATGTTCCTGCTGGGCGCGAGCTTTGCGCATTTCGTGGTGACGCCGCTGGCGATGGCCTTCTTCCTGGGCTTCGCGGACGTGTCGTCGATCTTTGCCAATCTGCTCTCGACCGCGGCCGACCGGGTGAGCGACGGCGTGGCGGGCGTGCCCGCGGCCGAGCCCGCGATGGTGCCCGAGACCACGGAAGGCATCCGCATCACCTTCTTCGGCAAGGTGAACGAGAGCCTCGACATCACGCTGAAGTTCATCATCGCCTTCGGGCTCTGCTTCCAGCTGCCGGTGCTGCTGACCCTGATGGGCAAGGCCGGTCTGGTGTCGGCCGCCGGTCTCGGCAGCGTGCGCAAGTACGCGGTCGTGGCAATCCTCGTGCTGGCCGCGCTGGTGACGCCGCCGGACGTGACCACGCAGGTCATCCTGTTCACAGTGGTCTACGGGCTCTACGAGATCTCGATCTTCCTCGTCCGCATGGTCGAGAGGAAGCGCGAGAAGGAGCTGCGGGCACAGGGTCTGTGGTTCGACGAAGATGAAGAAGACGCCGCAGAGGACGGCGAGGGCAAGGAAAAGACGTGACCGAAGACCAACTTGAACGGATCGCCGCGGCGCTGGAGCGTATGGCTCCGGCGCCGCTCGCCGCACCTGATTTCGACGCTGCCGAGGCCTTTGTCTGGCACGTCGACCCGGACCGGCTCGAGCCGGTGGTCAAGGTGAACCGGGTGCCGCTGCCGCTGCTGGTGGGCATCAACCGCACCCGCGACACGCTGCTGGCCAACACGGAGCAGTTCGCCCGTGGCCTCGCGGCCAACAACGCGCTGCTCTGGGGCGCGCGCGGCATGGGCAAGTCGAGCC
>NZ_JAATOS010000501.1:0-2859 GCF_011806505.1 Salipiger sp. HF18
AGGCCGCGTGATCGACGAGTTCGCGCAGGAGCGCCGGCTGTTCACGCCCGCCGCCGAGATCCCGGATCTCGTGAAGCAGGCCTTTATTTCGGCCGAGGACAAGAACTTCTACACCCACCAGGGCTATGACGTGCGCGGCATCGCCGCCGCCGCCATCGACGCGGTGAAGACGCGTGGCCGCGACGTGCGCGGCGCCTCGACCATCACCCAGCAGGTGATGAAGAACTTCCTGCTCTCGGGCGACCGCCGCGCCGAGCGCAAGATCAAGGAGATCATCCTTGCCAGCCGCGTCGAGGCCGCGCTCAGCAAGGAGAAGATCCTCGAACTCTATCTCAACGAGATCTTCCTCGGGCAGAACTCCTACGGCGTCACCGCCGCGGCGCAGACCTATTTCAACAAGGCGTTGTCGGAACTGGCCCCGCACGAGGCGGCCTTCCTTGCCTCGATGCCCAAGGCGCCGTCCGACTACCACCCGGTGCGCAACAAGGAACGGCTGCAGGCCCGCCGCGACTACGTGCTGCGCGAGATGCGCGAGAACGGCTACATCACCGACGAGGTCTACGAGCACGAGGTGGCGCAGCCGCTGCGCTCGGTGCAGAACGGCGACTTCGAGCCTTACTACCGGGCGCTGCCGCCGCGCGACTACTTCACCGACGAGATCCGCCGCCAGCTCACCAAGGATTTCGGGGAGGGCGAATTCTTCTCGGGCGGCTTCTCGGTCCGCGCGACGCTGGATCCCGAGATGCAGCTCGAGGCGGCGCGTTCGCTGCGCATGTCGCTCGAGCAGTACGGCAAGACCATAGATGCCGACCGCCTCGGCAGCGAGGAGGACTGGCGCGCAGCGCTGGCCGACACCAGCGTGGCCCGCGACATCGACCTCGAGTCGCAATGGCTGCCGGCGGTGGTGCTCGAGGTGGGCGACCAGTCGATGCGGCTCGGCATCGAGGGCGTCGCCACCGACGACCCGCGCGGCACTTCCGTGCCGCGGGCGGACATCTCGTGGATCAAGGGCAGCTTCGTCGACAATTTCGAGCGCGGCGACGTGGTGCACGTGCGCGAGATGACCGAGGACGGCTCGGGCAGCTTCATCCGCTGGACCCTGCGGCAGGTGCCCCGCGTGCAGGGCGCGTTCATGGCGATGGACGTGAACACCGGCCGGGTGATCTCGATGCAGGGCGGGTTCTCGTACCAGGATTCGGTGTTCAACCGCGCGACGCAGGCGATGCGGCAGCCGGGGTCGTCCTTCAAGCCCTTCGTCTACGCGGCGGCGCTGGATTCGGGCTACGCGCCCTCGACCATCGTCATCGACGCGCCGATCGAGATCGACACGCCGCAGGGCGTGTGGCGGCCGAAGAACTCGTCGAACACCTATTACGGCCCGACGCCGCTGCGCACCGGCATCGAGCAGTCGCGGAACCTGATGACCATCCGGCTCGCGCAGGAGATCGGTATGGACACGGTGGGCCGCTACGCCGAGAAGTTCGGCGTCTACGACCACATGGGCCGGGTGCTGGCCAACGCGCTCGGCGCGGACGAGACCACGCTCTACAAGATGATCTCGGCCTACGCGATGTTCGCCAACGGCGGCGAGCGGGTGGAGCCGACGCTGGTCGACCGGGTGCAGGACCGCTACGGGCGGACGATCTACAACCACGAGAGCGCGCGCGGCAACGAGCGGGTCTGCGTCGATTGCGCAGACCCCAACCTGCCGCCGGGCCGTGGCCCCGAGATCGTCAACAGCCGCGAGCGGATCATGGACGCGGTGACCGCCTACCAGCTGACCTCGATGATGCAGGGCGTGGTGCAGCGCGGCACGGCTTCCGGGGTCGTGGACCTCGGCGTGCCCACCGCGGGCAAGACCGGCACCACCAACGACGCCAAGGACGTGTGGTTCATCGGTTTCACCTCGAACATCGTGGCGGGCTGCTACATCGGCTACGACACGCCGCGCCCGCTGGGCCGGCACGCCTATGGCTCGTCCATGTGCGGCCCGGTGTTCCAGCGCTTCATGTCGAAGGCGGTGAAGAAATACGGCGGCGGCCAGTTCAAGGTCCCCGAGGCCTGCGAGTTCATCAACATCGACCGCTTCACCGGCGGACGCCTTGGCCCCGATGCCTCGGGCCCCAACGTGGTGGCCGAGTGTTTCCGCCGCGGCGAGGAGCCGTTGTTCGGCATCCAGCTGGACGGTGGCTGGGCGATGAGCGGCAACTTCGACCTGATCCAGCCCGACGGCACCACCCGTGCGCGCCAGGTCACCACCTCCACCGGCCGCAAGGCCACGGTGGGCCCGAAGGCGAGCTTCGGCACGCTGTCCTCGGGCGGGCTCTACTGAGCCCGGCGCCTGTCCTGCGGACAGCCGGGAGGGGGCGCTGCCCCCGTCGCGCGCTGCGCGACTCCCCCGGGATATTTGGAGCCATTGGAAGACCGGGGGCCGCTCCCGGCCTTCGGCTTTTCACGAATGCCCGAAATGGCGGTTGTGTGGCAGGGCCGTGACGGCGCCGCGGGCTCGTGGCGCTTGGAGGGGGGGCGGGGGGGGGGTATGGCCCGCCGGCCGGTTGGCGGGCCGGAGAGAGCAGATCCATGCGTGCCGAGACCCAGAAAACCGTCGACAAGATCGAAAAATCGCTCGACCTGCTGGGGCAGCGGCTCGACTGGGAGACCGCGCCGCACCGGCTCGAGGAGTTCAACGCCCGGGTCGAGGATCCCAACCTCTGGGACGATCCGCAGGCGGCGCAGAAGCTGATGCGCGACCGGCAGATGCTGGTGGACGCGATGGAGACCTACTCCTCGATCAAGCAGGAGCTGTCCGACAACGTCGAGCTCATCGAGATGGGCGAGATGGAGGAGGACGACGAGGTC
>NZ_JAATOS010000049.1:0-17327 GCF_011806505.1 Salipiger sp. HF18
CGTTGGTCGAGAAGCGGCTGATCTGCGCCTCGTCCATCATCTCGCTCACGTTGCGGTCCAGCGAGGTTCCCAGCGTGACGCCGATGCGGGTCTCGGGCGTGTCGAGTTCATCCCAGGTTTTCGCCTCGGAACCCTCTTTCACCAGCGCGCCCATGGCGTAGTAGAAGAGCGGGTTTTCCGGGAAGGAGAGCGCCTTCTTGCGCTCCTCGGTGGGGTCGAGCACGAACATGATGTCGAACTGGTTGGCCTGCAGGCCGGCCACGGCGTTGGCCCAGGACGTCTCGACGGGGACCATCTTCACGCCAAGGTCGTCAGCCATGCGCTGCCCCATGGCGACGCCGACGCCGGTCCATTGCTCCGACATCGGATCCTTGTAGAACCACGGCTCGGCCGAGGCGACGCCGATACGCAGCTCGCCGGTCTCCTTGACCTGCGCCATGGTGCCGCTGTCCTGCGCATGAGCCATCGGCGCAAGCGCCATCGCGGCCGTGGCGGCGAGAATGAGGGAACGTCTTTTCATGTCTTTCTCCTGTTGGAAACGGCCTTCTCAACCTCCACCGAGGAGACGAAGGCCATGGTCTTGTCGAGCCCGCGGCTCATGTGATCGCGGATCTCGTCCTTCATCCGCTCGCGGCGGTCTCCCAGCGCGAGGCGGACGTAGTCATCATGGCTTTCCCGTTTGGGGCCCGTGATGCCGTGAGCGCGGTGGTGCGCAGCCCAGTAGAGCTGAAGCCGGGCGCGGATGCCGCTCCAGCTCGACAGCAGGATGCCGTTGCCGCAGGTCTCGTAGGCAAGGCCATGCAGGTCGAGCTCGGCGTCGATGGAGCGGATGTCGTCTCCTGCGTCGATCGCCTCGAGCAGCGCCGCGTGCCGCGCTATGAGCGCCGCGCGGAACGCTCCATCGCGGCGCTCCCAGATCTGCTCGAAGGCGAAGATCTCGAGGCAAATGCGCATGGAATAGATGTCACCGATGTCTGCCGAGGTGAGCTGCAGCACCCGGGTGCCGGTGTAGGGTACGGTGACCAGAAGCCCTTCGTCCGTCAGGTGCCGCATAGCCTCGCGCATCGGCCCCCGGCTCACGCCGAAGCGGACGGCGAGGGCGGTTTCCGTTACCGCCTCCCCTGGCTGGAACTCACCCGACAGGATGGCGCCGCGCAGCAAATTGCCGAGCTGGGCGCCCATCGTTTCTCGCTTGATCATGCCGGTCATCGGGAGCTCTTTCAGGGGAATCCTGTTGTAGATTGTCTACAATCAAGGGGAGCATATCAGAAGCGTTTATGTTTGAAGATTGTCTACAATCTCTGGGAATCTTCGCGCTGATTATTTTCCAGGCATTTGCCGGGCTGCCTTTCTGCCATTTCAGCATGAATTGCCCTGGTTCTTACCGGAATACGGGGGAGGCCGCCTTTTCATCCTGTGAGGCCTTGCGCAGTCACCGCACTTCCCTGGACGCGAAGTGCCAAAGGATCTGTGACTTTGAAGAGCGCCAGGACGGCGCCTGTCACCCGCCGCGCTGCAGCCCGCAGCCCCTTGTGGTCAGCGGAGACCACCAGCTTCACGCTGCGCTGGACGTCGGTCCAGAAGGGGGGGCGGGATCAGAAAACAGTCCGGGGGAGTGCCTTCCGGGGGGCCGCGGTGAGCATGATCTTGTACGGTCTTCCGGCATCGCGCAATCGCTGTGCAAAGACCCTCAGGCGGGGGGTGTGATATGCGGCAGACGGAGAATGCAAGGCACCTTCGTCACGTCGTTCTGCGCATTCGGGAGGTCACCCATCCTTGCCACCAGTGCCGCGATGAGGCTCGGTACATCCTGCTCGACCATGCCGACATTTTGCGGCAGCAAGGCGCCGAACGGGTCGTAGTCGAAGCTGCCGTAGCGCATTCCGGTGGCCTCCGCAGGGGGCAGCGACTGCATCCATTGCACCACGCCTTCGAGGGTGATGGTCGAATTCACGAAAATACCCCGGGCGCGCGTCGCCATCCCTTCGAGGACCGCGCGCGCCTTCTCGGGCGCGTAGCCCGGCATCAGAACGTTGTCTTCGGGCACCTCGATCCCGCGCGCGGCGTGCGCGTCGAGAAAGCCGCGCCGCCGTTCCTTGGTGTTGTGATCATCGAGGCGCCCACCGATGAAGATCAGCGGTGCCCGCGATCCCAGCTCTTGCTCGCAAGCGTCGAGGATGACGTTCGTGAGGTCCAGGGCACCGGAGTAGCTGTCGGAAATGATCGACGGCGCCCGGCCGCCCGGCAGATCGAGGTTGATGGTAGCGACCCCGTTGGCGGCGCAGAGCTCGGCGATATGATCCGGGTTGGTCGCGCCACAGGCCACGAGGCAATCGACCTGGTAGGACAGCAACCCGCGGACCGCCTCGACCTCGAGATCGGGGTCGCGCTGCGTGCAGGTGATGACCGGAAAGAGACCCTCGGCGCGCGCAGCCTCCTCGAAGCGCTCCGCGATCGCGCCGAAGAAGCGGTTGTCGTACTTCGGAATGATCATGCCGACGATGTTGGATTTCTCGCGGCGCAGGACGCTGGCCTGGATGTTGAGCGCGTAGCCATTCTCCTCGGCGGCGCTCAGCACGCGATCGGCGAGCTTCTGGCTGATTCTGCGCTTCTTCCACGATCCGTTGAGCACGGAGGAGACGGCTGTGGGGGAGGTGCCGACGATCCTCGCCAAATCGTAGATCGTTGTCCGCCTTGAGGAAATTCCGTCATCGGTCGTCATGAGGATACCTCTCCCAAAGTTTGTTCGCTCAGTGATGTTGACAGGATCGAAGGCCGAGAGCAATTATGCTCTATCGGTTGAGCATGGGAATAATGCCGCGCTCAACCGATAGAGCGCCCAAAGATAGTGCGCTGGGAGGAGGAAACTGTTGCGGGTGCTGCCGGACCGCTTGTCCGGAGGACTCCCTCCTTGTGCGCTGCCCGCAGGGCCGGTCTGACATGACAGGAGGAGTTACATGACCCGGACCCGTTTTCTCGCCGCATCCGCGCTGGCAATCGCATCCGCGACCATGGCGCATGCAGAGGCGACCGTCGCCTTTCTGATGCCCGATCAGGCATCCACCCGTTACGAACAGCACGACTATCCCGGCTTCAAGGCCGCTATGGACAAGCTCTGCCCCGACTGCACGGTGATCTACCAGAACGCCAACGCCGACGTGGCCCTTCAGCAGCAGCAGTTCAACTCGGTGATCGCGCAGGGCGCCAAGGTCGTCGTGCTCGATCCGGTCGACAGTTCCGCTGCGGCGGCACTGGTGCAGATCGCGCACTCCCAGGACGTCAAGGTCGTGGCCTATGACCGGCCGATCCCCGATGTGCCGGCGGATTTCTACGTGTCCTTCGACAATGAGGGCATCGGTCGGGCCATTGCCCAGTCCCTGGTCGACCACCTCAAGGCATCGGGCGTCGCCGACGGCGCAGGCGTGCTGCAGATCAACGGCTCGCCCACGGACGCCGCTGCCGGGCTGATCCGCGATGGCATCGACTCCGCGCTCGACAACTCCGCCTACAAGACGCTTTCCGAGTTCGACACCCCGGACTGGGCCCCGCCCAAGGCGCAGGAGTGGGCGGCCGGCCAGATCACCCGCTTCGGCCCTGAAATCAAGGGTATCGTGGCCGCCAACGACGGCACCGCTGGCGGCGCGATCGCGGCGATGAAAGCGGCCGGTGTCGATCCGCTGCCGCCGGTGACCGGCAATGACGCCACCATCGCAGCGCTGCAGCTCATCATCGCGGGCGACCAGTACAACACGATTTCCAAGCCCTCGGAAATCGTTGCCGAGGCTGCGGCAGAAGTGGCGATGAAGCTCGTCAACGGCGAAGAGCCGGAGGCCACCACGACGCTCTACGACACGCCCTCGCAGCTGTTCGTCCCGGCTGTCGTGACGCAGGAGAACATCAAGGCCGAGATTTTCGACAAGGGAATCCAGACCGCTGCCGAGGTCTGCACCGGCGAATACGCCGATCCCTGCGCCGAACTGGGCATCGAGTAGTCTTCGGGCCAGAGATCGCCGGGGGCAGCACGATGCCCCCGGCAAAACAGGGAGAAGAGAACATGGAACAGGGTGAGCTGATCCTGAAACTGCGCGGCGTGTCGAAGCAGTTCGGCGCGGTGACCGCGCTCAAGGACATCGAACTGGATGTGCACGCAGGCGAGGTCGTCGCCCTCGTGGGCGACAATGGCGCGGGCAAGTCGACGCTGGTCAAGACGCTCGCGGGTGTGCACCAGCCGACCTCCGGCACCATCGAGTGGTGCGGCACGCCGGTCACGCTCGACAGCCCCGGCACCGCGCTCGCGCTCGGCATCGCCACCGTTTTCCAGGATCTGGCGCTGTGCGAAAACCTCGATGTGGTTGCAAACCTCTTCCTGGGTCACGAGCTGAACCGATGGGCGTTGGATGAAGTGGAAATGGAGGTTCGCGCCTGGACACTCTTGCAGGAACTTGCCGCCCGCATTCCTTCCGTTCGTGAGCCCATCGCCTCGCTCTCGGGCGGTCAGCGACAGACCGTGGCCATCGCCCGTTCGCTGTTGCTCGACCCGAAGATCATCATGCTGGACGAGCCGACCGCCGCGCTTGGCGTCGCGCAGACCGCGGAGGTTCTGAACCTCATCGAGCGCGTCAGGGAGCGCGGGCATGGTGTGATCCTCATCTCGCACAACATGGAGGACGTGCGCGCCGTGGCCGATCGCATCGTCGTCCTGCGCCTCGGCCAGAACAACGGCGTGTTCACCGCCGAAACCTCTCATCAGGAACTTGTCGCCGCGATCACCGGCGCTTCTGAAAACTCGGTCTCTCGCCGCATGGCCCGCAAGCAAGGAGAAGTCGCATGAGCGGCGCCCAACTCGACCGCGCCGACACGCGCGTCCGCCATGACGAAGGTCTCTCCGGGGCACTGCGCGCCTTCTTCGACCGCGTCCGGTCCGGGGACCTCGGAATGCTGCCGGTCTTCATCGGCCTTCTGCTGATCACACTGGTGTTCTCGTCCCTGAACCCCGTGTTTCTTGCCCCCAACAACCTCGTGAACCTGCTGTTCGACGCCGCCGCCATCGGCCTTATCTCGCTTGGCGTCGTCTGCGTGCTGCTGCTGGGCGAAATCGACCTCTCGATCGGCTCGATGTCCGGCCTGTCCTCGGCGCTGGTCGGTGTTCTCTGGGTGAACTCGGGCCTGCCGATGTTGCTTGCCATCCTCGGCGCGGTCCTTGCAGGCGCGGCCGTGGGCTTCATCTATGGCTTCCTGCGCAACAAGTTCGAAATGCCGTCCTTCGTCGCCACGCTCGCAGGGCTGCTGGCACTGCTCGGCCTGCAACTCTATCTGCTGGGGGCCACGGGCTCGATCAACCTGCCTTATACCTCGCCGCTGGTGAAGTTCGGCCAGATCCTCATCATGCCCGCGTGGCTGTCCTATCTCGCGGCGATCCTGCCGGGCGCATTGATGGTCTTTTCCGGGCTGAAGACGATGAAGCGCCGGCGTGACGCCAACCTCTCCAGCCCGGGACTGTCGGTGCTGCTCGTGAGGGCCGGCGTGCTCACCGTGGCTCTCATCGGCTGCGTCGCCTATCTCGAGCAGGGCCGCGGCGTGCCCTACATGTTCGGTGTCTTCACCCTCTTCGTCGTCGCCCTCGACTATGCGCTGCGCCGCACGCAGTGGGGGCGCTCCATGTTCGCCGTCGGCGGCAATGCCGAGGCCGCGCGCCGCTCCGGCATCTCGGTGAAGAGGATCCGCCTGTCAGCCTTCATGCTCTGTTCGTCTCTGGCGGCCCTTGGAGGCGTCTTCGCCGCCTCCCGCCTCGCCTCCGCCTCGCAGCAGGCCGGAACCGGCGACGTGAACCTGAACGCGATCGCCGCGGCGGTCATAGGGGGAACCTCGCTCTTTGGGGGGCGCGGCTCCGCCTGGTCGGCGCTGCTCGGGATCATCGTGATCCAGGCCATTTCCAACGGTCTCACACTGCTGAATCTCTCCTCCAGCCTGCGCTACATGATTACCGGCGGCGTCCTCGCGATTGCCGTGATCGTCGACAGCCTCGCCCGTCGCTCCCGTGCCTCGCATGGCCGTGCATAAGGACAAGTCCATGAAACTGAACGGCAAAGCGGCCGCCATCACCGGCGCGGCCAGTGGCATCGGCCTCGCCTGCGCCAGGGCGCTTCTGGCGGAAGGGGCCAGGGTCGTGCTGATCGATCGCGACTCCGAGAAACTCTCCCGGCTCTGCAGCGAGCTGGGCGAGAACGCCCACCCCCTCGTGCTCGACCTTTTCGACGGGCCTGCAGTCTCGGCCATGGTTCCGCGGATCGAGGACCTCGTCGGCCCGCTCGACATCTTCCACGCCAACGCCGGGGCCTACGTCGGCGGCCCCGCGGCCGAGGGCGACCCGGATGCCTGGGACCGGATGCTGAACCTGAACATCAATGCGGCCTTCCGCTGCGTGAATGCCGTCCTCCCTGGCATGATCGCGCGAAAGTCGGGCGACGTCCTGTTCACCTCCTCGGTGGCAGGCGTCGTCCCGGTCGTCTGGGAACCGATCTACACCGCCTCGAAATTCGCCGTGCAGGCCTTTCTGCACTCGACGCGACGCCAGGTGTCCCAGCATGGCATCCGGATGGGGGCAGTCCTTCCCGGCCCGGTGGTCACGGCTCTTCTCGACGACTGGCCGAAGGAAAAGATGGAGGAGGCGCTTGCGAACGGCTCGCTGATGCAGCCCGAAGAAGTGGCCGCGGCGGTCGTCTTCATGCTCACCCGCCCCAAGGGTGTGGTGATCCGTGACATGGTCATTCTGCCCAACAGCGTGGACCTCTGACATGTATCTAGTCGGCATTGACGTGGGCACGGGCTCGGCAAGAGCGGGTGTATTCGACGCCCAGGGGGTGCTGAAGGGCGCCGCCTCGCAGGAGGTCGTGCTCTGGAAGGGCCCGGGCAATCGCGTGGAACAATCCTCAGACGATATCTGGTCTGCGGTCTGCGCGGCGGTGCGCCAGGCGGTGAAGGCCGCCGGGGTCGACCCGGCAAGCATCGGCGGCATCGGAGTTGATGCAACCTGCTCGTTGGTGATCCTCGGAGAGGGAGGCGCGCCGCTGCCCGTCGATGCGGACAGGAACATCATCGTCTGGATGGATCATCGCGCCACCGAGCAGGCAGCACGGATCAACGCCCTCGGCCATCCGGTGCTCGACTACGTCGGGGGCGTCATTTCGCCCGAGATGGAGACCCCCAAGCTGCTCTGGCTCAAGGAACATGCGCCCGAGGTCTATGCCGCCGCATGGCAGTTCATGGACCTCACGGACTTCCTGACGTGGCAGGCTTCGGGGGATCTGTCCCGCTCGATCTGCACGGTCACCTGCAAGTGGACCTACCTGGGTCATGAAGGGGGCTGGGACGCGAGCTACTTCGAAAAAGTCGGTCTCGGCGACCTTGGCAAGGACGGCTTCGCCCGTATCGGCAGCCGCGTCGTCGCCGCGGGAACCGCGCTCGGCACCGGCCTTACAGCGGAGGCGGCGGCGCAAATGGGTCTGCCGGAGGGGACGCCCGTTGGCGCGGGGTTGATCGACGCACATGCGGGCGGCCTCGGCACCGTCGGCACCGGCGGGGATCCGACCGGTGACCTCGCCTATGTCTTCGGCACATCGTCCTGCACGATGACAACCACGGAGACGCCGGCCTTCGTGCGCGGTGTCTGGGGTCCGTACCACTCGGCGATGATCCCCGGCATGTGGCTCAACTTTGCTGCCGAGGCGCATGGGCTTGCCGCGGCGGCCGGGCAGAGTCTGCCGTCCTGGCTCGCCGATCAGGTCGGTGATCGGGCGGTTCTCGAGCGCGTGCAAGGGGTCCACGTCGTACCGGAGGTGCTCGGCAACCGCGCGCCTCACGCCGATCCGCACCGCCGCGCCACGATCATGGGGATCGGCATGGAGCGCGACCTCGACAGCCTGCTGGCGCTCTACCTCGCGACGATCTGCGGGCTCGGCTACGGGCTGCGTCAGATCATCGAGGCCCAGAGCGCCGCCGGCGCAGAGATCGCCCGCATCGCGATCAGCGGCGGCGCAGGCCGTCATCCGCTGATCCGCCAGATCCTTGCAGATACCACCGGGAAGCCCGTCGTTGCGCCGGAGTCCGCCGAACCTGTCCTGCTTGGCGCCGCCATGCTCGGCGCCTTGGCGGGAGGGCGCTACGAAGATGCCGGCAGCGCCATGAGGGCAATGTCGCGCAGCGGTGGCATCAACCGTCCAAACCCGGAAGCGGTTACGAAGCATCTGGATCGCTATGTCGTCTTCAAGCAGCTTCAGGCCATTGCCGCGACGGCGGTTTAGTGACGCGCTCCTCGCGTCGACCTGCAAGCCTGTGGAAGACTGTTCCTGTGACCTGGTTGAGATTTGATTTTCGCAAGTCGAGAATATGAGGGTGAACGCGCACCGGTTCATGAGCCTTGCTGACGCCGCGAAAGGCCGGAGGATTGGCCCAGACATTACTGCGAAGACAGCCTCCCAGCGCGATCGATCACAACGTCCCGATTGCTATCCGCTATCCCGATGACGCCACCAGCCCGTGATCGTGAAGCAGTCGGAAAATTCCAGTTTCCGGTGGTTCAGCTTCGGGGAGCAGAGCATTGCCGTATTTCACAAAACTGCGTTGGTCACACTCTCACATTTGCACATAACTATGATTACACGCGAGAACGCTGTAAGCGGGGCCACATTCCAAACTGGGTTGCGACAAATCCCCTATCTTGCTGGAAAGTAAAGAGAACGGACGATGGCGCACAAAGAGCTGGATCTGCGTGAGCG
The DNA here is from genome assembly GCF_011806505.1 of Salipiger sp. HF18. Lineage (NCBI taxonomy): Bacteria > Pseudomonadati > Pseudomonadota > Alphaproteobacteria > Rhodobacterales > Roseobacteraceae > Salipiger > Salipiger sp. HF18. The sequence continues at coordinate 8,775 of NZ_JAATOS010000049.1, forward strand.
GCGCAGGATCGAACAGGCGCACGAAACCGGCATGCCCTGCCCGGCAGGCGATTGCGAAGCAATCTGCCGAGAGGGGCAAGATCGTGAAGGCGGTGCGGGATCTGCCCGTGGCGGGCCGCGGGTCCATCACCTTCGACCGCGGCACGGAGTTCGTGTCATGGCCGCACCTGCAGGCCCAGCCCGGAACCCAAACGTGGTTCTGCGACCCCTCCTCACCCTGGCAGAAAGGCACAGTCGAGAACACCAACCGTCGGCTCCGGCGCTGGCTCCCAAGGCAGCGCGACGTCGCGGCCATGACAGAGCTCGAGTTGAAACAACTCTGCGACCAGCTCAGCGACACGCCCCGAAAATACCTTGGACGGAGGACCCCGGCCGAGGTCTTCCGCGAAAAGATGATGGAGGAAAGCGACCGACGCCCCGACCCTCGCAGGTCATGGGGGGCGCGCTTCAAGTGGCGCACACACATCCACCCCCCGCGGCAGCGAGACCGGCAATCAGTCCGGGAAGATGCCCGGCGAGGTCTCGGCGCCGTCGTCGAACTGCGCGAGATAGTCGACGATGACCTCGTGGTTCACGGCGAAGCCCTTGTACTCCGCGAGATCCGGGTCGATGTCGCGCAGCACCCGGTGCAGGCGGCGGCCCCATTTGGGTTGGGTCGCGATGTCCTCGAGGTTGCACAGGTAGCATCGGATCGGGAAGGCCAGCGCGTTCGAGCGCGGCAACCGCCAGAACGTCTGCAGCTCGACCCGCAGGAACTGTTTCGCACCCACGTTCGCGGGCGTGATGCTGCGCTTCTCCGGCCCCCACTTGTGGTAGTTCTCGGGGCTGGTGTCGAGGCGCGGGTTCACCGTCATCGTCCAGTTGAGGCGGCGGTAGGATTGCTCCTGCGTGACCGCCAGCAGGAACTTCAGCGCCTTGTCGAAGACCCCCATCTTGCGGGCCTTGGGCACCGGGGCGTGCCATTCGAAGAAGTTCATGCCGACGTCGAAATCCAGCGACCAGTCGGCCTGCGAGGTCACCATTCCCGCGTCCAGCCAGAGGTTGCCCTCACGCTCGTGCAACAGCGCGAAATCGCCCTGTGCCTGACGGGTGATGTACTCCATTGGCCCGCAGGGCAGCGTGGTCGGGTCGAGGAAGGTGAAGGTCTTGTCGATCCCCAGCGGCCTGTTGATCCAGTGCCAGGCGTTGCCGTCGCGGTTGAGCTTGAAGAGCTCGGGATAGTCGCGCGCCTTCGACACCATGATGAGCTCGAGCAGATCCCAGCCCGCCAGCTCCATGTGCGGCAGCGACTGGCAGCGCATCGGGTCCTCGGCGAGCGTGATCTCGCGGTCCTTCATCTCGGCCACGTAGTGCTCGTCCACGTCGAAGGCGAATTCGAACGGGCTGCCTTTGGGTCCGCCGGGGTGCTGCTCGATGTTGACCGAGTACATGTAGCCGTCGCGGTCGAAGGGGAACGGAAAGCGGCGGATGGCGGCGGCCGAGTTGCGGTAGGTATAGTCGCCGCGGAAGGTCTCGTCGTTGAATTGCATCGTCATCGGTCGGCTCCTCAGAGGTCCAGTTCCAGCCGCGCGCCCTTGAAGCGCGACATGCAGGGCATGATGGTTTTCTGCTCGGCGCGCTCGGCCTCGCTGAGCCAGTGGTCGTTGTGCAGGATCCGGCCGTCGCAGGCGATGACATGGGTCCGGCAGCGGCCGCAGGCGCCGCCTCGGCAGGAATAGTCGATCTCGACCTGCGCGGCCTCTAGCGCTTCGAGAAGGCTCTGGTCCGCCTTCACCTGCACCGTCCGGCCCGAGGATTTCACCACCACCTCGAAGGGCTCGCCCGGTGGCGGTGCGGTGAAGGCCTCGGAATGCACGGCGGTCTTCGGCCAGCCCAGACGCGCCGCCTGGTCCGCCACCGCGGAGATCAGCCCCTCGGGCCCGCAGGTGTAGACATGCGTGCCCAGCGGCTGGCCGTCGAGGATGGCGCCCAGATCCATGCGGGCGCCCTCGTCCGAGATATGGACATGGATATGCGCCGCGTCCGGCAGCAGCCTGAGCCCCGCCGCCTCGTCGCGCGAGCGCGCGGCGTAGTGCAGTTCATAGGGCTTCTGTGCGATGCCGAGCTGGCGCAGCTGCGACAGGAAGGGCGTGATGCCGATGCCGCCCGCGATCAGCACGTGTTTGCGCGCGCGCAGGTCGAGCTGGAACAGGTTCGCGGGCGCGGAGACGGTGATCGCGTCGCCCTCGTTCACCCGGGTGTGCATGTAGCGCGAGCCGCCCCGGCCGCGATCCTCGCGCCGCACGGCGATCTCGTATCCGGACCCGTCGTGTGGGTCGGAGATCAGCGAGTAGGAATTGCGCCGGATCGTGTCGCCGTCGGGCATCTCGACGGTGATGTGGGCGCCGCCGGAGAAGACGGGCAGCGGCGCGCCCGCCGGGTCCTCGAAACGGAAGCGCTTGACCAGCGGCGAGAGCGCCTCGATCTCCGTCACCTTGAGTGCAAGCTTGCTCATGCCCGGATCTCCTGCGCGTCGGGCACGACGCCCGGCGTTTCGGCATCGACGCAGACGCCCTGGAATGCGCCCAGGCGGCGCGAGAAATGATCCCGCACGAAAAGCGTCAGACCGCAATGGGAGCAGGTGAAGGGATCGGTCGTCACGTCCTCGGTGATGCCCTTGCAATGCACGCATTGCATCCGCCGGGCGACGGTGCCGCGATGCTCCATCTGGATCGCTTCCAGCGGCAGGCCCTCGGCAGTGGCGAGCGCCGCGACATGACCCATCAGCCCCTCGGAGCCCGCAAGGTAGAGCGTCGTGCCCATGCGCGCCGCGGACAGCAGGCGCTTCACCAGCGGGGTGGCGGCCTCGAGATCGGGGGCGCCGTGCAGCGCCTTGGGGTGCAGCGCCTCGATCCGGGAAACGGTGTCGGCAGCGACGCCGACCAGCAGCACATGGGCGCGGTCCATCACTGAACTGTCGGCGCTGGCAAGATCGACCAGCGCATCGGCACCGGCCGCGTCGGCGACCATGATGCCCGGCGCGGCCCCTTGCGAGACCAGCCCGGCATAGGTCGGGCGCGAGTCGATCGACGGAGAGAATTTCGTGTTCGGCATCGGTTTGCCTCAAGCCTCCTGTTGGCTCTCAGGAGGCGGGGCGGCTCGGGGCCCCGCCTCGCAAGGTTTCACTCAGCCCTTGGCAGTGCGACGCTTCTTGTCGACGTCGTAGAAGGGCATGGAATGGGCGACGCAGGGCAGCTCCTTGTCCCCGGCCCGGATGGTCAGCGGGGTGCCGTCGACGGCGCAGTCCACCGGCATCCGTGCGATGCCGACCGTGTGGCCGTTCAGCTCGGAATTCATGCAGATGGTGACCACGCCGACCGGCTCGCCGTCCTTGAGCAGGACCGCGCCCTCGGGCGCGGGCTCGGTGCCCTCGAGCTTGACGCCGTAGATCTTGAAGCGCTCCCTGCCCTTCAGGCGGTAATGCTCTTCGGCGCCGCGGAAACCGGTCTTGCCCGGAGAGACGGTGAAATCGAGCCCCAGTTCCCACAGCGTGTCGCCGGGGGCCTCGTCCTCGAACGGGTACATCTCGGAATTGTCGTAGGGGAAGAACAGCAGGTAGCTTTCCGCCCGCAGCCAGTCGAGCGTGGTGAAGCGGGTCGGGATGATGCCCATCTCCGCGCCTTCGGCCACGATCGTGTCCCAGATCTCGACCGCGTCCTGACGGCGGCAGAAGATCTCGTAGCCGCGCTCGCCGGTGTAGCCGGTGCGCGAGATCATCACCGGCTTGCCGAAGAGCGTGGTCTGGATGTGGCTGAAATAGATCACGTCGCGGATTCCGGGGACGTGCTTTTCAAGATATTCGACGGCGAGCGGACCCTGCAGCGAGATGTCGTGCAGGTCGTCGTCGAACATCATCACGACGTTGCGGCCCGCCGCGTACATCGCAAGCTGCTCATGCCCCGCGCCCGAGCCATGCACGACCATGAAGCTGTGCGGACCCATGCGGTAGATGACGCAGTCGTCGACGAACTTTCCGGCGTCGTTCAGCATGGTCGCATAGGTCGACCGGCCGGGCTTGAGCTTTTCGATGTTCCGGGTGGTGGCCTTGTCGATCACGTATTGCGCGTGCGGCCCGCTGATGTGGACCTTCTTGAGCCCCGAGACGTCCATCACGCCCGCCTTGGTGCGGATGGCCTCGTACTCCTCCTTCTGGTCCTTGTCGTAGGTCCATGCGGTGCCCATGCCGCTCCAGTCTTCGAGATTGGAGCCCATGGCCCGGTGCCGGTCCGCCAGTGCGGAGAATCTCCACGATGCGATCATGCCGTTTGTCCTTCCGGTCAGTCTTGTGCGTTTCCAATGGGAATCCCGGCGGCGCCATGCCGCCGGGTCCGTGGCCCTCTGGGCCTTACCTCTTGCGGGTGGCCTTGTAGGCGTGCTCTTCGTGGCGCCAGCCGAAGACGATGGCGACGACGATCAGCGCGAGGCAGACGGCGATCCACAGTCCCTCGACCGAGCCGTAGCCCGCGTAGATGGCGCCGGTGATCCCGTCCCAGGAGGTCACGTCAAAAGGGGCTTCCATGGCAGTGTCCTTTCGTGTTGCAGGTCATTCGGCCGGGCTGACCGAGGGGTGAAGCCCTTCGGGATAGGCCGAGGCGGGCACCTTGACCGCGTCGAGCCCGAGGATCTCGGCCTCGGCGGGAACGCGCAGCTGGCCGGTGACCCTGAGCAACAGCGACACCAGGTAGCCGGGCACGAAGCCCATGAGGCCCATCACCGCCGCACCGACGAGCTGGCCGGTGAAGGAGGTGGTGATCACGTTCTCGCCCGCCAGTGCCGGGTAGCCCTGCGCGGCGATGCCGACCGAGAGCACGCCCCAGAGGCCGAGGAAACCATGCACCGCGAAGGCGCCCACCGCGTCGTCGATGCCGCGCTTCTCGATGAAGCTGGCGACGAAGGGCATGGCGCAGGCGCCGATGAAGCCGATCACGAAGGCCATGGGCGGATACCAGAGGTCCAGGCCCGCGGCGCAGGAGATGATGCCGCCAAGCGCGCCGGACATCATCCAGAACGGATCGCGCGTCACCATCCAGGCCCCGATGATGCCGCCGGCAAAGCCCATGAGCGTGTTGAAGGTCATGCCCGAGAGCGTCATCGGCGTGCCGTAGATGGTGGCCTCGATGGCGTTGCCCCAGGACCAGGTTTCGCCCGGGACGATGACGCAGCCCATCAGGAAGCCCCAGAACCCGGCGATGATCAGCATCAGCCCGATCAGGGTCATCGGCATGGAATGCCCGGCGATGTGGTTGGCGCTGCCGTCGGCGTTGAACTTGCCGATCCGCGGCCCGAGGTTGATCAGCACCCCCAGCGTGAAGAAGCCCGCGATCATGTGCACGACGCCCGCGGCACCGAAGTCGTGGTAGCCGAACTTCGTGACCAGCCAGCCGTCCACGTGCCAGCCCCAGGCCGCCGCGAGGATCCAGAGCCCGCCGCCCAGCACGATGGCGAGCACGACGAAACCGGTGAGCTTGATGCGCTCGATCACGCCGCCCGACAGGATCGACGCGGTGGTCGCTGCGAAGAGCACGAAGGCGCCCCAGAACACGCCCGAGGACCGGTCGTCGAGGTTCGGCCCCATGTACTGGTTCCACGGCAGCGCCACGTCGTTGGCGTAGGCCAGGCCCGAGATGCCCATGGCACCCTCGGACAGCGACAGGCCCGTGGGGAAGGCCCAGTAGATCCACCAGCCGACGAAGTAGAAGAAGGGAACGATCATCGCGAAGGCGAGGATGTTCTTGATGCCCGAGGCCAGCGCGTTCTTCGAGCGCGAGGCGCCCATCTCGTAGGCCAGGAACCCGACGTGGATCAGGACCATGAGAGGGATCGTCAGGTAGTAGAAGGTTTCGGCGAACGTTCCGTTGGTCGCAGAGGCATTCGCCTTCAGCTCCGCAACGGTGGCTGCCAAGGACGCCAGATCTTGTTCCAAGCCAGTCTCCCTGTCTGGAGTGGTGTTCAACCCGGTTGCCTGAGATCTGTATTTTTGGATTGAACCAATTTCGGCAACTGGATCATTCAGTGACCAAAGCACACCGCAACCGATCACCCTCAGTCAAACTTTTTTCCTGTGAGGAATTAAAGAAGAGTGCGGATTCGGCCCGTGAGGCGCCGAAATCCGAGTCTGGGATCAATTTTTAGGCGCAGGACAGAGCGTTTTGGCGCCGTACTGGACGGAAACGCAACGAGAGCGTCGAAGAGCACGACGAGGATTCGCACCCTCTGTTCGTGGCCGGGTCAGTCCGCAACGACCTCAAGAATGGCTGCGATTGGTTGGGCCAATCAGTCCTCCTGAAGCAGGATCCGCTGGTCCTCGATCAGCGACAGCTTCATGAACTCGCTGGCTTCCTCGATGTCCCGCGCGGCGATGGCGTTGAACAGCCCGTTGTAGCCGCGCTGGTAGATCGCGATGCGCGCGGGCGTGAGGTGGCGGCGGTACATCGCCGTGCGAAAGGCCTGCCGACGCGCGTCGAGCACGAGGTTGTAGCAGGCCAGCAGCAGCGGGTTGCCGGTGCCCTCGGCGATCAGCCGGTGGAATTCCTCCTCCAGCCGCACGAAAGCGGTGGCATCGGCCTGCACCGCTTCCATCTTCGACAGGACGACGGAGAGCGCCTCGATCTGGCGCGGTGTCATGTTGATGACCGCGAGCCGCATCATCTCGGGCTCGATGATGCCGCGCATCACCTGAAGCTGCAGCGGCCCGACATCCGCGGCCACCGGAGAGGTGGCGCTGGCCTCGCCATCGGGGTCATAGGTCACGAAGGACCCCGAGCCGGCCCGGCGCCGGATCATGCCGCGCGCCTCGAGCTGGTCGAGCGCCTCGCGCACGGTGTTGCGGGCGACCCCCAGATCCTGCGCGAGCTGGCGCTCCGACGGCAGGCGTTCCTCGCTCGCATACTCCTGCGTCACGATCCGCGTCAGCAGCGTTTCGATCACATATTTGACGGTGGCGCCGGGAAGATACGCGCCGGAGGACGGCAGGGAGGAATTGGACAAGACACGGACCTTCGGGAAAACCGTGCCAATTAGACCAATTTCCCCGCGCTGGTCCAGAGCCGGGACCCGGAAGCGGCAAGAGGCGCGGATGCCGCGCCTCTTTTGGGGTGGGTGGTTGGTGCGGCTTGCCCCCGGTGGAGCGGGCATGGCCTTGAATGCCCGCACCGTGTTTTTCAGGGCGTGGCCCTGCGTGGCTGGCCGGGGCTCCGTCCGTTCACCCTCGAGAAGTCTCCAAAGGAGGTTTCCCCGGGCATCCGCTTTGGATTCCGGTGGTCCCCGTTTGCGATAACCTCAACACCTCCCCGGGAAGGTGTGTCAGACAGAGCCCGGCCCGGCCGCCCTGGGCTCCGCCCGTTCGACGCGGAGAAACCTCCACCGGAGGTTTCTCCGGGCGCGCCTCACCCCATTTTTTCAGAGCTGTAGCTGCCGGGGGAGGCCTGGAACACCACGGTCTTGTTGCCGTTCAGGAACACCCGGTGGTTGGCATGGGCGTGGATCGCGCGGGCGAGCACCTGGCTCTCCACGTCGCGGCCGAGCGAGACGTAGTCCTCGGGCGACTGCGCATGGGTGATGCGCACCGTGTCCTGTTCGATGATCGGACCCTCGTCGAGATCGGCGGTCACGTAGTGCGAGGTCGCCCCGATCAGCTTCACGCCGCGGGCGAAAGCCTGCTTGTAGGGGTTCGCGCCCTTGAACGACGGCAGGAAGGAATGGTGGATGTTGATGATCCGCCCCGACATCTTCTGGCACATCTCGTCCGACAGGATCTGCATGTAGCGCGCCAGCACGATCAGCTCGGCCCCTGCCTCTTCGACCACCTTCATGATCGCGGCCTCGGCCTGCGGCTTGTTCTCCTTGGTGACCCGGATGCAGTGGAAGGGGATGTCGCTGTTCACCACCGCCTTCTGGTAATCCATGTGGTTCGAAATCACCGCGACGATCTCGACCGGCAGCGCGCCGATGCGGACACGGTAGAGCAGGTCGTTCAGGCAGTGCCCGAAGCGGCTGACCATGATCACCACCTTCATCTTCTCCGCCTCGTCGTGGAAGGCGAACTGCATCGAGAAGGTCTTGGCGATGGCCGCGAAATCCGCCTCGAGCGCGGCCAGGTCGACCCCGTCCTGCGACTCGAAGCTGATCCGCATGAAGAACCGGCTGGTTTCGACGTCGTCGAACTGCGAGCTGTCGGTGATGTTGCAGCCGTGCTCGGCCAGGAAGGTGGCAATGGCCGCGACGATCCCGCGTGTGGTGGCGCAGGTTACGGTCAGGCAGTATTTCGTCATGTCGGTTGTCTCCTTCAGCCGGTCGCCCCCCTGATTGGCACCGGTCGGGTGTTTGTTTTCGTTATTGTTATTTTTTTGGAAAGCGGTCTTTGCGCCGCAGGGATCAGGCCGTCAGCCCCTCGGGCTCGGCCAGGCCGTTCGCCCGGCAGCAGGCGGTGACGGTGTTGGCCAGCAGGCAGGCGATGGTCATCGGACCGACGCCGCCCGGCACCGGGGTGATCGCCCCCGCCACCTCGGCGCAGCT
>NZ_JAATOS010000004.1:0-51366 GCF_011806505.1 Salipiger sp. HF18
AGCTGAGCATGGCCACGCCGTGGGCCGGCGGCCACTGGCTCGAGATCGGCGCCAAAAGCTACGCCAAGAACGTCGAGGACCTGACCGAGGGCCGCGTCAAGATCAACGTCTTCCCCGCCGGCGCGCTCGGCCCTGCGCTCGACGTCACCGAGACGGTGCAGATGGGCATCGCCGACATGGGCCACGCCTGGGGCGGCTACGACTGGTCGGTGGACCGCACCAGCGCACTCTTCGGCGGCTGGCCGGGCGGCCCGACCCCGGAAGAATACATGATGTGGATGTATAACGGGAACGGGCTCGAGCTGTGGAAAGAGTGGCGCGCCGACGTGTTCGACGTGGTCGCCATCCCGTGTGGCGTGACCGAGACCGAGGTCTTCATGCATTCGCACAAGAAGGTGCAGACGCCCGAGGATCTGCAGGGCCTCAAACTGCGCACCTCCTCGGCCTGGGCCGAGATCGCGCCGAAGCTCGGCGTCTCGACCGTCACCCTGCCCGGCTCCGAGGTGTTCTCGGCGCTCGAGCGCCAGGTGGTGGACGCCATCGAATGGGGTGGCCCGGGCGGCAACCTGCAGGAAGGCTTCGACAAGATCGCACCCTACATGATGATGCCCGGCGTGCACTCGCGTGCGGCCGTGCATGACTGCATCTTCAACGAGACCGCCTGGAACAAGATCCCCGAGAGCGACCAGAAGCTCATGGAGATCGCCGGCCGCCTGACCATGCTCGACACCTACCTCGGCTATGCCGAGATGGACCTTGCCGCCTTCGAGACGTTGAAGACCGAGTCCCCCGTCGAGATGGTGAAGATCGACCAGAGCCTCGTCGAAGCCGCCACCGCCGCGTCGAACGAATGGGCCGTCGAGCAATCCGCCTCGAACGAGTGGTTCAAGAAGGTCTACGAGGACCAGTCCGCCTTCCTCGAAGGTCTCTCGGGCCTCTCCGAGTTCCGCTTCGCGCCGGGCTCCCGCTAAGTCCTGACCCCGGGCGCGGCACCTCCCGCCGCGTCCGGATCGCCCCACCGTCCCCGGCGCCCGCCCGCCGGATGTTTCCGTTCGCCCCGCCCGCGCACCCGCTCGCGCCGTAACGGGTGAACACCCAACGACGATCTGCCCCGGACCCGAGGAGCCCGCCTTGAGGACACTCATCTCCATCATCGAAACCATATCGCTCTGGTCCGGACGGATCGCGGCGCTCCTGCTCGTGCCGCTCGTCTTCGCCATGGTCTACGAGGTCGTCAGCCGCTACGTCTTCTCCGCGCCAACCCAGTGGGCGTTCGAGATCAGCTACATGCTCATGGGCACGATCTTCACGCTGGGCCTGTCCTACTGCCTGCGCAACGACGCCCACGTGAACGTCGACATCCTGCCCTCCCTGCTGCCCGCCCGCGTCAACGCGGTGATCGAGGTGATGGCCTTCGGCGGCTTGACCGTGCTGCTGGTCTGGCTCACCATCACGCTGGGCGAGGGCGTGGCCCGCACCTACCGCACCGGCGAGGGCTCGGGGCTGTCGGCGTGGAACCCCAAGGTCTGGCCGTTCCGGCTGGTCTACACCGTGGGCTTCGCGCTGTTCTCGCTGCAGGTCTTCGGGCGGTTCCTCGAGGCGCTGCTGGTGCTTTCGGGCGGCAAGCCGCCCAGCCACCCCGACGCGACCGTCGACGAAAAGGCGGGGGCCGCGTGATGGGAGACGCCGTCCTTCTGATGTTCCCGGCGCTGATCGTGCTGATCGCGCTCGGCATTCCGATCGCCTTCTCGATGATGCTGGTGGCCGCGATCTTCGGCTTCATCCGCTTCGAGGATATCGTCTTCCGCCAGTTCGCGCAGCGCGTGGACGAGGTCGCCTCGAACTACGTGCTGGGCGCCATCCCGCTCTTCATCTTCATGGGCGCAATCCTCGAGCGCGCGGGCATCGCCGAGCGCCTGTTCGACGCCATCTACATGTGGACCCGACGCCTGCCCGGGGGCCTCGCCGTCGCCGCGCTGGTGATGTGCACGATCTTCGCCGCCGCCTCGGGCGTCGTGGGCGCCACCGAGACACTGGTGGGGATGCTGGCGATCCCCGGCATGCTCAAGCGCAAGTACGACAACTCTCTGGTAGCTGGCACGATCTGCGCCGGCGGCTCGCTGGGCACGGTGATCCCGCCGTCGATCCCGGTGATCGTGCTGGCGCCGATCATGACGCTGCCCGTGGGCGACCTGATGGCGGGGATCCTCGTGCCGGGCCTGATGATGGCGGCGATGTTCTCGCTTTACATCATCCTCTCGGCCACGCTGAAGCCCGAGCTTGCGCCGCGCGACACCGATCCAGACACCCACACGCTCGGCGAGAAGATCACCTTCACGCTCAAGGCGCTGGTGCCGCCGGTGGTGCTGATCGCGCTGGTGCTGGGCACGCTCTTCAGCGGACTCGCGACGCCGACCGAGGCCGCCGCCTGCGGCTCCTTCGGGGTGCTGGTGCTGGCCGCCTTCTACCGCCGCCTGACGTTCAGGATGCTGCTCGCGGCGTCGCTGCAGACCGTGTCGCTGACGGCGATGATCCTCGCCATCGTGCTGGCAGGCGTGATGTTCTCGGGCGTGCTCTTCGCCTCGGGCGGCATGATGGCCATCCGCAGCTTCCTCGACAGCTTCGGCTTCGAGGCCGGGGGCGTGATCGCGCTGATCCTGATCATCACCTTCGTGCTGGGCTTCGCGGTGGAGCTGACCTCGATCGTGCTCATCATGACCTCGATCTCGGTGCCGATCCTCAATTCCTACAACGTCGACCTGCTGTGGTTCTCCATCGTGTTCCTGATCACGCTGCAGACCAGCTACCTGACCCCGCCGATGGCACCGTCGATCTTCTACCTGCGCGCCATCGCGCCGCCTACAATGACGCTGAAGCAGATGTACTGGGGCGTCATTCCCTTCATCTGCTGCCAGCTGATCGTCCTGGCGCTGGTCATCCTGTTCCCCGCGCTCGCGACCTGGATGCCCAAGCTGATCTACGGCTGACGCCCCTGCCTGCCCGGTCCCGGCAATTTTCGCCGGGACCGTCCCCACCCACGCCACCACTCACGCCGAACACCGGAGCCACCATGATCTACGAGGAACGCGACTACGCGATCAAACCCGGCAAGCTGAACACCTTCGTCGGGCTCTATCGCGACTACGGTGTCGAGATTCAGAAGAAGTATCTCGGCACCTTCATCGGCTACTTCACCACCGAGATCGGCGAGCTGAACCACGTCGTCGCACTCTGGAGTTACGAGAGCCTCGACCAGCGGGCCGAGATGCGGGCGGCGATGCTTGCGGACCCGGAATGGTCCGACTACCTCGCGCGGGTCGACGGGCTGCTGCAGACCCAGAACACCCGGATCCTCACACCCACCAGCTTCTCGCCGCTGCAATGACCTCGCTCACGGTCGAAACCGGCGACGGCGCGGTCTTGAAGGTACGCCGTCAGGGCAGCGGCGCGCCGGTGGTGCTGGTCAGCGGGCTGGGCGGGACGGCGGGGTTCTGGGACCCGGTGATCGCGCGGCTGCAGGACCGGTTCGAATTCATCACCTTCGACCAGCGCGGCATCGCCGGCTCCACCCGCGGCAGCGCCCCGGTGAACATTGCGCAGTTGGCCAGGGACGTGCTGACGATCTGCGACGCGCTGGAACTGACCCGCGCCGCCTTCCTCGGCCACTCGACCGGCGGCTGCATCGTGCAGACCATCGCCGCAACAGCGCCCGAGCGGGTCGAGCGCCTGGCGCTCAGCGCCGCGTGGCTGAAGCCCGGCAACTACCTGACCGCGCTTTTCGAATTCCGCCTCGGGTTGCTGCACCGCGATCCCAGGGCCTATGCCGAGAGCGCCGCGCTGCTCTCCTACGCGCCGGGCTGGCTCGAGAGCAACTGGGACAAGTACGAACGCGCCACCGCCAACCCGCCCGCGGACCCCGGGACGCAGGCCATCGTGGCCGAGCGCATCCGGGCGCTGCTCGATTTCGACGGCAGCGACCAGATCGGCGCGGTGACCGCCGAGACCACCATCATCGGCGCGCAGGACGACATGATCGTGCCCGCCTTCCTGCAGGAAGAACTCGCCCGCCACCTGCCCGGTGCCGCGCTGCGGATGCTGCCCGACGGCGGCCATTTCTACCCAGCCTCGCGCACCGATGCCTTCGTCGCGATCGTGACCGACTGGCTGGACGCCCCACTGACATCTGAAAGGACTGAACGATGAGACTTGCCGGGAAAATCGCCGTGGTGACGGGCTCGGCCTCCGGGATCGGGCACGAGACCGCGAAGCTCTTTGCCGCCGAGGGCGCCCACGTGGTCGTCGCCGACCGGGACGCCGACGCCGCCGCGAAGGTGGCGCTCGAGCTGGCCGCCGATGGGGCCGCTGCCGAGGCGGTGGCGGTCGACGTCTCGCAGGAGGATCAGGTCAAGGCGTTGCTCGACGGGGTAAAATCCCGCCACGGACGGCTCGACATCCTCGTCAACAACGCCGGCTACGGCTTTGCCGGCACCGTGGCCGACACCTCGGTCGAAGACTGGGACGCGCTGTTTGCCGTCAACGTGCGCGGTGTGTTCCTCGGCTGCAAGCACGCAGTGCCGATCTTCGCGGCGCAGGGCGGCGGCATCATCGTCAACACCGCCTCGGGCGGCGCCATCGTGGGCATCGCCAACCGCGCGGCCTACACGGCGTCCAAGGGCGCGGTGGCGGCGCTGACCCGCGCCATGGCCATCGACCACGCCGACGACATGATCCGGGTGAACTGCGTCGCGCCGGGCACCATCGAAACCCCCTATTTCACCGAGATCTTCGCCAAGTCCCAGGACGCGGCAGCGCTGCGCAAGGGGCTCGAGGACCGGCAGGTCATGGGCCGCCTCGGCCGCCCGGAAGAAATCGCCCGGGCGATCCTCTTCCTGGCAAGCGACGATGCCACCTTCTGCACCGGCTCGACGCTGGTGGTGGACGGCGGCTGGACGATCCGCTGAGCGCCTGGCCGATCGCCTCGACGCGGGCCATGATGGCGTCGTGATCCGACAGCGGGGTGCCATCGGGAGCCGGCGAGGGCCGGATCTCGACCGTCTCCAGCGTCAGGCCGCGGGAGAGGAACCAGTCGAGCTTCATCGCGCGCTCGGGGAAGCGGGCGATGAAGCTCGGACGGGTGGTGGGCGTGTCTTCGGGCCCGCCATGGACCTCGAACCAAGCCGCTCGGGCAATATCGAAGAGCCCCTCGGCCCGCCATTCGGAGCCGTTGTGGTGGCCGGTGTTGAGATCGCCGCATCCGAGAACAACGCGGGGCGGACAGGGTTGCCGTCATGCGCCGCGAGCCAAGTCAACTCCTTGTCCAGCCAGATCAGTAGCGACCCGCGATTGCGAAACGAAGCCGTGTAGCTCGACCAGTTCGTCGCGCGCTAGCGGGCGGCTGCAGGCTTGCTCTTGTACCCTGTCTAAGCGCATGGATTCACGATGTGAGTCCTTCGCAGACAGAGTGCTGCAACAACGCCCCGCCGCTTTCGCCGATATCAGGCATGAATGCAGTGACGTAGACGAAGCCTTTGACGTCCGGATCGACGCCGGCTTCGGTGATGACGCCGCCGCCGTAGGAATGCCCAACGAGCAGCACTGGTCCGTCCTGGACGTCCAGGCTTCGCCGGACCGCCGCGACATCGTCCTCGATGGAGGTCATCGGAAGTTGCGTGACGGTACCGTCGTAATTCCGGGCGATCAGCCGCTCGTAGACCCCTCGCCAGGTGCTCCCGTCCACATTTCCGCCATGGACCAGGACGATACTGTGAACGTCAGCGACGGCTGTGGCGGGCAGCGCCATCATGGTGCCGAGCGCCACGCTTCCGGCCAGGAAAAGGGTGCGAAAGTTGGTCATTGTCGGTGCCTCTGCAGATTGTTGAAATCGATGTCAGAGACGAGGTAGCTGCAGCGACATCCAATCACTAAACCGCTTTTGGAGATACGGCTTATCAGCCAGGAGGGCCTCGTCGCACAAATCGGCTGAGGGCCGGTCTTCCCCTTTCCAGGGCTGGAGTTGTCCTACGGGGACAGTGACGGGTAGTCCGAGCGCGGTGTAGCCCGCGTTTTCCGGTCGGCGGCGCTCGCCATGTCATTTCAGGATCAAACCAGATCGTCAGCGATCCGCGCAGCTTCAACGCGTCATTGTAAGCCGACCAGTTCGTGGTCTTGTACTTCGTAGGGGCCCTACTGCTCATGCCACTCAGCTACCACACTGGATTCACAAGATGAATCCCTCAGCCGAGTTGTGCAAAAAGGCAGTGTTGCGCTCAGAAAACGCCTCGAAAACCCCTTGGATGGAGGTCCCCGGCCGAGGTCTTCCGTGAAAAGGTGATGGAGGAAATGGGACGACGCCCCTACCGTCGCTGGTAATGTGAGTCGCGCTTCAGGGAGCGCGCACAGGCTGGCGCTTTATGCAAGCCGCTGGACCGAAGCGTGCGACGCAGAAGCAAAGGCCGACTGCGGCACCTGACGTCTCACACGACGAGATCACCGCCCATGAAAAAGGCGGCCCCTTTTCCGGGGGCCGCCGCGTGTTTCAGGTCGGTGTCTGTCCGAAGGCCGCGCCTTAGCGCGGCTCGCTTGCCAGTCCGCGCCAGATCGCGACGCACATCAGCAAGAGCACCACGGTGAACGGAAGGCCCGTCGAGATGACCATGGATTGCAGCGACTTCAGACCGCCCGAGGACAGCAGCAGCACGATCGCCACCACGCCTTCGAACAGGCACCAGAACACCCGCTGCGGCACCGGCGCATCGACCTTGCCACCGGCGGCGATGGTGTCGATCACCAGCGAGCCGGAGTCGGACGAGGTCACGAAGAAGACGATCACCAGCACGATGCCGATCATCGAGGTGATCGAGGTGAGCGGCAGCGCGTCGAGCATCGAGAACAGCTGCAGCGGAAGCTCGGCGTCCTTGGCGGCGGTGTAGCCGTCGCGGACCACCTGGTTGATCGCCGAGCCGCCGAACACCGACATCCAGAGCACGCAGACCAACGAGGGCACCAGCAGCACGCTCACGATGAACTCGCGCACGGTGCGGCCACGGCTGACGCGGGCGATGAACATGCCCACGAACGGCGACCAGGAGATCCACCAGGCCCAGTAGAACGCCGTCCAGCCCTGGGCAAAGTTGACGTCCTCCCGGCCCACCGGGTTCGACAGCGCCGGGAGGTACTCGAGGTAGGCCAGCAGGAAGTCCCAGGTGTCGGTCAACAGCAGCATCGTCGGGCCGGCCAGCAGCACGAAGAGCAGCAGCAGGCAGGCGAGGCCCATGTTGATCTCGGAGAGTAGCTTCACGCCCGCCTCGAGGCCCCGCATCACCGAGAAGAGCGCGATCGAGGTGATCACGATGATCAGGATGATCTGCGAGGTGTTGCTGACCGGCATGCCGAAGAGTTTGTTGAAGCCGGCATTTGCCTGCGCCGCGCCGAGACCGAGCGAGGTGGCGAGGCCGAACAGCGTCGCGAAGACCGCGAGGATGTCGATGATGTGGCCGGGCCAGCCCCAGACGCGCTCGCCGAAGATCGGGTAGAAGGCCGAGCGGATGGTCAGCGGCAGGCCCTTGTTGTAGCTGAAGAGCGCGAGGCTCAGCGCGAGGATGGCGTAGATCGCCCAGGGGTGCAGCGCCCAGTGGAAAATCGAGGCCGCCATGCCGAGCCGGATCGCCTCGGCCTCGGAGTTGGCGGCGCCGAGCGGGGCCCAGTCTGTGCGCATGCCGCCGTCGCCGATGGCGGCGCCGCCCAGCGACGAGGAGAAATGGCTCAGCGGCTCGGAGACGCCGTAGAACATGAGGCCAATGCCCATACCGGCCGCGAAGAGCATCGAGAACCAGCTGGCGTAGCCGAAGTCGGGGGTGGCGTCGCGACCGCCGAGGCGGATCTTGCCGTAGGGGCTGACGACGAGCACGAGGCAGAGCAGGACGAAGATGTCCGCGGCGCCGAGGAAGAACCAGTCGAAGCCCTGCGTGACTTCCGAGAAGGTGGCGCTGAAGAGGCTGCCCGCGAGGTCCGGAAGCGCGATGGTGAAGACCACGAAGGCGATGACCGCGAGGGCGGAGATCAGGAAAACAGGGTTGTGAACGTCAAAGCCGAAGGGTCCGACGTTGCCTTCGATGTTGTCCTGTCCGACCGTGTACTCTGTGTCGATGAGGCCTTCCGGCGGGGCTTCGGGCGCCCCGGACAGGTTGGTTTGGTCTGTGGTCGCTTCATTGGTCAAGAATGCCGCTCCTGTGTTGGGACGAGGACGTTCCCTCGGGATCGTGCCCGGTACGCCGGGCCTCGCAGTTATGGCTCATGGGAAACACGGTGCGCGGCAGGTCTGCCGCCCACGTCCACAGGACCCGCCTGACCGGCGCGGGGGCTCTCGGGGCACTCCCGAAAGCGCTCTGCCTTAGCGGGTATTCCTGGGGTCTTCCCCACAATCTCTGCGGTATCCACGAGCAGGGCCCGTCAACATAGAACCCATGCGACAGCTCGTCGGTATTACCACGACACGGACATGCCGGCGCGCGCCGGCGCGGGGTCGGCCCGTCAGGTCAGGGTGAGTCGGATCTCGGAAACCGGGCAATCGCCGTCGCAGGACTCGCCCGAAGGTGTTTCGAACGCCCGCTTCACGGGCAAAATGGAAACACCGGGGCCTGCGCCCTGCCCGATACGCGATTTTTCGGAGCGAATGCAAGGGCTCAGGCTCCCGCACCTGCGCGTCTGACGCCAGGTCTTGGCGTCTCGCGCCGTGCCTGGGCCTCAGCGCGTCACGCGGCCAATGATCGGAACGGTTGGTCGCAGCAACCGGCTGCCGTGCAGGCGGTCAGGCGGTCAGGCGTCGGACGGGCTCTGGTTGTCGATGAGCCACTGCCGCACGGTCTCGAGCTTGTGCTCGAGGTGCATCTTCAGCACCACCGACAGCCGTTCGCCGTCGCGGGTCTCGAGGCATTCCATGATCTGCTCGTGCTCGTCCGTGGCCTGCGCCCAGCGGTCCTGCGTCATGTTGGCCACGTAGCGGGCCCGGCGCACACGCGCGGCGAGCGAGCGGTACTGGATGGCAAGCGTCTCGTTGCGGGCGGCCTCGAGGATGGCCTCGTGGATCCGCTGGTTGACCTCGAAATACTTCGCGAGCTCGCGCTTCTCGTAATGCTTCACCATCTGGCGGTGCAGCACCCGGATGCGGCCGATCTCGTCATCGGTGATGTGCTTGCAGGCAAGCTCTCCGGACAGCGCCTCGAGCGCCCCCATCACCGGGAAGACCTCGTCCAGATCCTCGGTGGTGATGCGGCTCACCCAGGCGCCGCGGTTGGGCTCGAGCGACAGAAGCCCTTCGGTCGCCAGCACCTTCAGCGCCTCGCGCAGCGGGGTGCGGGACACGCCGTAGAAGGTGCAGAGATCCTTTTCCGGCACGCGGATCCCGGCAGCGAGATCGCCGTTCACGATCTGCTCGCGAATCGCGTCGGTCAGTTCCTCGTGCAGCGATTTCCTGCGGAAGGCGGGCTGTGTCGAAAGAGCGGTCGTCATCTCTGGTCACCTATTGTGAATCTCTGGCCCCCACGAACAGGCGCAAACCCATCCCGCTGTGCATTCATAATTATTCATTTTTATGTCGCACGACAAGCCGTAACCTTTTCCCTGTTATACCAGCCAAAATCCCGCAGGTCATCTTAGCTGTTGACACATGTCCGCTCAAACTGCATTCATAATTCATAATTGCCGACGCGGGGATGTCTCCGGCTGTGGCGCAAGGGAGGAACAGAGATGACACACAGGGCAGGACGCCATTTCCTTCAGATCCCCGGGCCGAGCCCCGTTCCGGATCGGGTACTGAGAGCGATTTCCGCGCAGACGATGGACCACCGCGGGCCGGAGTTCGCCGAGGTGGGGCGCAAGGCGCTGGACGGCATGAAGACGATCTTCAAGACCGACCAGCACGTCTTCATCTACCCCTCCTCGGGCACCGGCGCGTGGGAGGCCGCGCTGGTGAACGTGCTGTCCGAGGGCGACCAGGTGCTGATGTACGAGACCGGCCATTTCGCCACGCTGTGGAAGAAGATGGCCTCGAAGCTGGGCGTCGAGGCCGAGTTCATCGAGGGCGACTGGCGCGGCGGCGCAGATCCCGACCGGATCGAGACCCGCCTGCGCGAGGACAGCGAGCACAAGATCAAGGCGGTCTGCGTGGTCCATAACGAGACCTCGACCGGTTCGGTCTCGCCCATCGCGCAGGTGCGGCAGGCGATCGACGCCGCCGGGCACCCTGCCCTGCTGATGGTCGACACGATCTCGGGTCTGGCCTCCATCGACTTCCGTTTCGACGAATGGGGTGTGGACGTGGCGGTGTCGGGCTCGCAGAAGGGGCTGATGCTGCCGCCGGGCCTGTCCTTCAACGCGGTGAGCGAGAAGGCCTTCGAGCATTCCAAGACCGGCGGCATGCGCCGTTCCTACTGGGACTGGCGCGAGATGGCGGCGATCAACCCGACCGGCTATTTCCCCTACACCCCCGGCACCAACATGCTCTACGGCCTGAACGAGGCCATCTCGATGCTGCACGAGGAAGGGCTCGACAACGTCTTCGCCCGTCACCAGCGGCACGGGGCGGCGGCCCGCACCGCCGTACGGCACTGGGGACTCGAGGTGCTCTGCCGGCAGCAGGGACAGGAAAGCGGCGTGCTGACCGCCGTGCTCATGCCTGAGGGGCACAGCGCGGATGCCTTCCGCGCAACCGCTCTGCGCCATTACGACATCTCTCTGGGCAACGGTCTGTCCAAGGTTGCCGACAGGGTCTTCCGCATCGGCCACCTCGGTGACATCAATGACCTGACGCTTGCGGGCACGCTCACCGGGGTCGAGCTTGGCCTGAGGAAATCCGGCGTCCCCCACAAGGAGGGCGGTGTCGCCGCCGCGATGGCAGAGCTGGAGCAGACCCGCTTCGAGACGATCGCGGCCGAGTGACGGCTTGCCCGGCGTGCCCGCGATGCCGGGCACCGCATATCCGGCGGAGAGCAGCCGCCGGATATGGGAGGCTTTCGGCATGGAGGTGCCGCGCCGTCCCGTTCATCCAGGGAGGAGAGACCACATGACCCAACTGGCACGACATCACCTGCGCGCGGCCGTGGCCGTTGCGGCAGCGGTACTGACCGCAGCCCCGGCCCTTGCCGCGGATTACCCCTCGCGCACCGTCGAGGTCATTCACCAGTACGGCCCCGGCGGCGGCACCGACCGCTTCATCCGCGCCATCGCCGAACCGATGCAGGAGGCCACCGGCCAGAGCTTCGTGCCGATCTCGATCGCCGGCGGCGGCGGTGTCCCGGCCTATGTCACCTTCCTGCAGCGCCCCGCAAACGGCTACACGCTGGTGTCGCTCAGCCCCGATGACGTGATCAACCACGCGCTCGGGCGGATCGACCTGACGCAGGTCCTGCCGCTGGTGCGCATCCAGTACGACCAGGGCCTGCTGCTGGTCTCCAAGGACAGCGAGCTGAAGTCGCTCGACGACGTGCTCGCCGCCGAGGCGGCAAGCCCGGGCGGGCTCAAGGTCGGCGTCACCGGCTCGGCCGGGTTCGACGACGCACTGATCGGGCTCTTCAACGAGAAGGCCGGGACCGAGCTGGCCACCGTGCCCTTCGGCGCGGCAGAGATGGTCTCGAACACGCTCGGCGGCCACCTCGACCTGATGTACGAGGAATACGGTCCCACCCGCGGCCTGATCGAGTCCGGCGACCTGATCCCGCTCGTGCTGTTCTCGGACGAGCGGCTGGCGGAACTGCCTGACGTGCCCACCGCCAAGGAACTGGGCTACGACGTGACCCTAGGCCGCTGGCGCGGGTTCGGCATCAAGCCAGACACCGACGCTGCCGAACTCGAGACGCTGGTCTCGCTGTTCCGCGACGCCGCCGCCGACGAGGGCTACAAGAAGGTCGAGGCCGAGAGCGCACTGCAGTACCGCTCGGAGTTCATGGGGCCGGAGGAGTTCCAGACCTTCCTCGACAAGGAAATCGAGACCTATTCCCAGATCATGAACCAGCTCGGTTACTGACCGGCCGGCGCGGCGTGCCTCTCGCAGAGGCACGCCCCAGCCGTGGGAGGGGCTGGCGCAATGCTACACAAACTGTCCGAAGTGGTCGTTTTCGCGGCCATGACCATCGCCTCGGTGGCACTCTGGTTCACCGCCGACGCGCTGCCGGTGTCCAGGCGCTACGAGCAGGTGGATTCCGATCTCTGGCCTAAGCTGGTGTTCGGTGCGCTGGCGCTCTGCTGCGCTGTGCATCTCGCGCAGAAGGTCGCGGGGCTCATCGCCGCGCCCTCGGGCGGGCCGCGCTCGGAAGACGAGGTCATCGAGGCCTACACGCCCGACGGCTACTACCTGCGGCTCGTGCTCACCGGCGCGCTGATCGTGGGGTACTTCATCGCCCTGCAATATATCGGTTTCCTGCTCGCCACGATGATCTTCCTATGGGTCGGATCGTGGATCCTGCCCTACCGGAACACCCTTGCGAAGCTGGTCTTCGCGCCGGTCTTCACCATCCTGCTCGCGGCCTTCTTCAGCTACGGGCTGTCGCTGTCGCTGCCCCGTGGCAGCGGGATCTTCTACGAGCTCAGCCAGGCGCTCTTCTGAGCCCCAGCACGGGAGAATACCATGCTTGATGCATTCGTTTCCGCCGCCGGGTACATGGTCGGCAACCCCATGAGCTTCCTGCTGATCATCTTCAGCGTGGTCTGGGGCATCGTCTTCGGCGCCGTCCCCGGGCTCACCGGCATCGTGGGGGTCGCGCTGCTCATCCCCTTCACCTTCGCTTTCGACCCGACCGAGGGCATGCTGCTGCTGGGCGGGGTCTACGTGGGCTCGACCTTTGGCGGCTCGATCTCGGCGATCCTGTTCAACACCCCCGGCTCGCCCGAGGCGGCCTGCACCTCGCTCGACGGCTACCCGATGGCCAAGCGCGGCGAGGCCGGCAAGGCGCTGGGGATCGCGCTGGCGGCCTCGGCGGTGGGCGGCATCTTCGGCACTCTGGTGCTGATGTTCGCGGCGCCCCCGCTGGCGCGGCTCGCGCTCGAGTTCGGCCCGGCGGAATACTTCGCACTCGCCGTGCTCGGCATCACCGCGATTGCCTCCATCGGGGGCGGCTCGCTCATCAAGGGGCTGATCGCGGGCCTCCTGGGGCTGGCCGTGGCGCTCATCGGGCTCGACCCGCTGACCGGCGTCGCGCGATTCACCTTCGGCAACATGATGCTGCTGACCGGCGTGAGCTTCATCGCCGCCATCATCGGGATCTTCGCGCTGGCCGAGGTGCTGCAACGCTTCGCCGACGGCCCGCCCAAGGGCGAGCAGATGGCGCAGGTCTCGACCCAGCTGCCGAGCCTGGCGGAGTTCCTCGCCACCAAGGTCACCCTGCTGCGCTCGTCGGTCATCGGCACCGTCATCGGTGCCCTGCCCGGCGTCGGCGCCACCACCGCGGCGTTCATCAGCTACTCCGAGGCCTTCCGCTGGTCCAAGCGGCCGGAGCTCTTCGGCAAGGGCTCGCCCGAAGGCATCGCGGCCCCCGAGGCAGGCAACAACTCCGCCGTCGGCGGCTCGATGATCCCGCTGCTGGCGCTGGGGATCCCCGGCTCGGCCACCACCGCGGTGATGATCGGCGGCCTCACCATCCACGGCATCGTGCCGGGGCCGATGCTGATGCAGAACAACTCGGACCTCGTCTATTCGGTGTTCATCGGGATGCTGCTCGCCAATATCCTGATGCTGGTCTTCGGTCTGCGGGCGGCGAGGCTCTTTGCGGTCGTGCTCAAGGCGCCTTACCAGCTCGTGGGACCCGCCATCGTGGTGCTCTGCATGACCGGGGTCTTCGCGCTCAACAACAACGTGTCAGACGTGGCGGTGATGCTGGTCTTCGGCGGCGTGGGCTTCTTCCTCAAGAGCTACGGCCTGCCGGTGGCGAGCTTCATCATCGGGTTGGTGCTGGGTCCCATAGCCGAGGTCAGCCTGCGCCAGGGACTCATCCTCGCCGACTACGACATGATGGCCCTTGTCACCCGGCCGATCGCCGGCACGCTCCTGCTGCTCTCGGCCCTGTCGCTGGTTTACGGCATCTGGGGGAAGCTCCGCCGGCCGCCCTCGGACGGTCCGGGCAACGCGCAACCCGAAACCAGCTGAGCCCACGCTCGCGCCACGCGCGTCCTGCCTGAATTCCCTGCCGTCCGGGCCCATGCCGGCCCGGACCCGCCCCTCTCACGCCCGCTCTCCAGGAGGCCACACCATGAACGCACCCATGCCTCAGCGCACCACCCCCGCCGCCCGCGCGGTGGCCCGGTCGCAGGCCTTCGAGAAGGCCCTCTCGGCGGCGATGGAGGGGGGCACGGATTTCGGTGCCTTCGCCCGGGGCCGCTATTCCACCGATGCCTCGATCTACCAGATCATGCCCACGGGCGTGGCCTATCCCAAGTCCGCCGACGACATCGCCGCGGCGCTGCAGATCGCGGCCGAGCACGGCGTGCCGGTCATCGCCCGCGGCGGCGGCACCTCGCAGAACGGCCAGCCCATCGGGCGCGGGCTGATCCTCGACATGTCGCGGCATTTCAACGACCTGATGGACTACGATCCGGCCGCGCGCACCGTCACCGTCCGTCCCGGGATGGTGCTGAACACGCTCAACGACCGGCTGCGGCAGGATGGGCTGTTCTTCCCGGTCGAGCCCTCGACCGCCTCGCGCTGCACCATCGGCGGCATGTGCGGCAACAACTCCTCCGGCGCCCGTTCGCTGCGCTTCGGCAAGACCGTGGACAACGTGCTCGCCATGGAGGGCCTGCTGCACGACGGCGACACCTTCCGGCTGGATGCCGCGCCCTGGTCCGAGAATGCCTCGCCCCGGATGCGCGAGATCATGAGCAGCCTCACCGCACTCGCCGACACCCACCGCGACCGCATCGAGGAGATCTTCCCCAAGGTCCAGCGCCGCGTCGGCGGCTACAACCTCGACGAGCTGCTGCCCGCGCAGCCCAACCTCTCGCGCCTGCTGGTGGGCTCCGAAGGCACGCTGGCGGTCAGCACCGCGATCACGCTGAAGCTTTCGCAACTCCCCAAGCACCGGGTGATGGGCGTCTGCCATTTCCCCGACTTCCGCTCGGCAATGGAGACGACGCAGCATCTCGTGGCGCTCGGCCCGGTCGCGGTCGAGCTGGTGGACAACAACGTGCTCGTCATGGGCGCCGACATCCCCGCCTTCGTGCGCACCATCGGCGACATCACCAAGGGTACGCCCAACTGTCTGCTGCTCTGCGAATTCGCGGGCGACGACCTGGACGCGCTGAAGATGGACCTCAAGCGTCTCGAGCAGTGCATGGCCGATCACGGCCACCCCGATGCGGTGGTAGAGGTGGTCGAGCCGCACCGGCAGAAGGCGGTCTGGGGCGTGCGCGAGGCCTGCCTCAACATCATGATGTCGATGAAGAGTGAGGGGAAACCCGTCTCCTTCATCGAGGATTGCGCCGTCCCGCTCGAGCATCTCGCCGACTACACCGACGGCATCACCGACCTCTTCACCCGCCACGGCACGCGGGGGACGTGGTACGCCCACGCCTCGGTCGGCTGCCTGCACGTGAGGCCGATCCTCAACATGAAGACCGAGGAAGGTGCGAAGACCATGCGCGCCATCGCCGAGGAGGCCGCCGAGCTCGTGCGCAAGTACAAGGGCTCGTTCTCGGGCGAGCACGGCGACGGCATCTCGCGCTCGGAATACGTCGAGCCGATGTTCGGCAGCGAGCTCACCCGCGCCTTCGAGACGGTGAAGGACAGCTTCGACCCCGAGAACCGCCTGAACCCCGGCAAGATCGTGCGCCCGCTGCGGATGGACGACCGCGACCTGATGCGCTTCAAGCCCGGCTACAAGACCAGTCTTCCCGCCGAGCCCGCGCTCGACTGGTCGGACTGGGGCGGCTTCGGCGGCGCGGTCGAGATGTGCAACAACAACGGCACCTGCCGGAAGCTCTCGGGCGGGACCATGTGCCCGTCCTACCGCGCCACCCGCGACGAGCAGCACCTGACCCGCGGCCGGGCCAACACCCTGCGGCTCGCGATCTCGGGCCAGCTGGGCGAGGACGCCTTTACCTCGACCGAGATGAAGGAGACCTTGGATCTCTGCGTCTCGTGCAAGGGCTGCAAGCGCGACTGCCCGACCGGCGTCGACATGGCGCGGATGAAGATCGAGGTCCTGCACCATTACCACAAGCGCCACGGCCTGCCGCTGCGCGAGAAGCTTATCGCCCACATGCCGCGCTACGCGGCGCTGGCTTCGCGCTTTGCGCCGCTGGTCAACCTGCGCGACAAGGTGCCGTTCATCGCCAAGCTGTCCGAGCAATGGCTGGGATTCTCGGCGAAACGCACCCTGCCGCAGTGGCGCAAGCCCTGGGCCGAGGACCGCGCGCCCGCCAACCTGCGCGACGTGAAGGGCGACGGGCGCGACATCGTGCTCTTCGGCGACACCTTCAACCGCTACTTCGAGTCCGAGAACCTCGAGGCCGCTGAGCGCGTGCTGCTCAAGGCCGGCTACCGGCTGCATCGCGTGGTGGTCGAGGGCAGCAGCCGCCCGATGTGCTGCGGGCGGACCTACCTCGCATCGGGCCAGACCGACGAGGCCCGCGCCGAGCTGCGCCGCACTCTGGGCGCGCTCAAGCCCTTCGTCGAGGCAGGCGCGCGGGTCGTGGGGCTCGAGCCCTCGTGCATGTTCACCTTCCGCGACGAGATGACCGCGCTGCTGCCCGGTTCCGAGACCGGCTTCATGGCAGGCAAGGCGCTGATATTCGAGGAATTGCTGGCCGAGGACATCGCCGCCGGTACGCTCGTGATGCCCGTGGGCGACGCGGGCGGACAGGTGGTGCACGTGCACGGCCACTGCCACCAGAAGGCCTTCGGTGCCATGGGCGTGGTCGAGACCGTTCTGCGCGGGGTTCCCGGCCTCGACGTGCGGATGATCGAGAGCTCGTGCTGCGGCATGTCTGGGGCCTTCGGCTACGCCGCCGAGAATTACGAGGTCTCGATGAAGATGGGCGAGGCGGCGCTGCTTCCGGCGGTGCGCGAGGCTGCCCCGGATGCGCTGATCGTGGCCGACGGCACCAGCTGCCGCCACCAGATCCACGACGGCGCCGCGCGCGAGGCGATCCACGTCGCCCGCGTGCTCGACCGATACCTGCAATGATACCGGCCCGTACCCCCCAACCGGAAGTCTGCGTCATGAGCCTTCGGGCCCCGACCATCGTTCCCGGCCCGACGAAGCTGCCCAAGGGCTTCGACGCCCCCGCGATCGTGCGCCGCGCCGCCAACACCTATGGCGTGGCCCTGGGCGAGGTGGCGGGCAAGGTGTTCCGCATCGGTCATCCCGGCAGCCTGACCGGGGTCATGAGGCCTTCGAGGCTGGCCAGGCTCGAGAGGTGCATGGCCGATATCGGCTCGGGCGTCGCTGCCGCGCAGGAATTCTTCCGCAGACACCCCGCCAACACCGCCAGAGAGGTCGCCTGATGAACGCCCCAACGATGATCATCCCCACCTATGACGACATGCTCGCCGCGCACGAGCGGATCAGGCCGCACATCCGCCGCACGCCGGTGCGCACCTCGGACTATCTCAATGAGCTGACCGGCGCCGAGCTCTTCTTCAAGTGCGAGAACTTCCAGGAGCCCGGCGCCTTCAAGGTGCGCGGTGCCGCCAACGCGGTCTTCGGCCTCTCCGAGGCACAGGCGGAAAAGGGCGTGGCGACGCATTCCTCGGGCAACCACGCCTCGTGCCTGAGCTATGCGGCGATGCTGCGCGGCATCCCCTGCAACGTGGTCATGCCGCGCACCGCGCCGCAGGCCAAGAAGGACACAGTACGCCGCTACGGCGGGCGGATCACCGAATGCGAGCCCTCGACGTCTTCGCGCGAAGAGACCTTCGCCCTGATCCAGGAAGAGACGGGCGGCGATTTCGTCCACCCCTACAACGACCCGCGCGTCATCGCCGGGCAAGGCACCTGCTCCAGGGAATTCATCGAGCAGACCGACGGGCTCGACATGGTGGTGGCGCCCATCGGTGGTGGCGGCATGATCTCGGGAACCTGCCTGACGCTCTCGACGCTGGCGCCCGAGTGCCAGGTCATCGCCGCCGAGCCCGAGCAGGCCGACGATGCCTATCGCAGCTTCAAGGCCGGTCACATCATCGCCGACGACGCGCCCAAGACCATCGCCGACGGGCTGCTGGTGCCGCTCAAGGACCTGACCTGGCATTTCGTCTCCAACCACGTGTCCGAGATCTACACCGCCTCGGACCCCGAGATCGTCGACGCGATGAAGCTGATCTGGAAGCATCTGCGCGTGGTCATGGAGCCGTCGAGCGCCGTGCCGCTGGCCATCGTCCTCAAGAACCCCGACGCCTTCCGCGGCAAGCGCGTGGGCCTCGTGATCACCGGCGGCAATGTCGATCTCGACCGCCTGCCCTGGCTTGCCTAAGCCGCCCCGCGACTTTCCGAGTCATTCCGAGACACCAAAGGGAGACACCCCGATGAAAGACATAGCCGATTTCGACCAGTACGACGTGGGTTTCGACATTCCGGCCAAGCCCGGCATGGACGAGGCGGACATCCAGACCCCCTGCCTCGTGCTCGACCTCGACGCGCTCGAGCGCAACATCAAGGTGATGGGCGACTATGCCAAGGCGCACGGCATGCGCCACCGGGTGCATGGCAAGATGCACAAGTCGGTGGACGTGGCGAAGCTGCAGGAGAAGCTCGGCGGCGCCGTCGGCGTCTGCTGCCAGAAGGTCTCCGAGGCCGAGGTCTTTGCGCGCGGCGGCATCAAGGACGTGCTCGTGTCCAACCAAGTGCGCGATCCGCAGAAGATCGACCGGCTGGCGCAGCTGCCCAAACTCGGCGGCCGGATCATCGTCTGCGTCGATGACGTGGACAACGTGGCCGAGTTGTCAGGGGCGGCGGTCAGGCACGGCACCGAGCTCGACGTCTTCATCGAGATCGACTGCGGCGCCGGGCGCTGCGGCGTGTCCTCCACCCCCGCGGTGGTCGAGATCGCCAAGGCCGTCGAGGCCGCGCCCAACCTCAATTTTGCGGGCATCCAGGCCTATCAGGGCGCGATGCAGCACATCGACAGCTACGAGGCGCGGAAAGAGAAGCTCGACACCGCCATCGCCATGGTCAAGGACGCCGTGGCAGGGCTCAAGGCCGAGGGCATCGGCTGCGACCTGGTCTCGGGCGGCGGCACCGGGTCCTATTATTTCGAGAGCAACTCGGGCGTCTATAACGAGCTGCAGTGCGGCTCCTACGCCTTCATGGACGCCGACTACGGCCGGATCCTCGACAAGGACGGCAAGCGCATCGACCAGGGCGAGTGGCAGAACGCCTTCTTTATTCTCACCCAGGTCATGAGCCACGCCAAGCCCGACAAGGCGATCTGCGACGCGGGGCTCAAGGCGCAGTCGGTGGACTCCGGGCTTCCGGTGATCTTCGGTCGCACCGATGTCGAATACGTCAAGTGCTCGGACGAGCACGGCGTGATCTCGGACCCCGAGGGCGTGCTCAAGGTGGGCGAGAAGCTGCGGCTGGTGCCGGGCCACTGCGACCCCACCGCCAACGTGCACGATTGGTACGTAGGCGTCCGGAACGGCAAGGTCGAGACGGTCTGGCCGGTCTCGGCGCGCGGCAAGGCCTACTGAGCCCACGCGCCTTTGCAGATAGGGGCAGGCCTGCGAGGGGCCTGCAAGCCGCCCGTGTGCAGGCCACCCTTTGCCCGTTGCACACGGGCGCACCACATGACGACAGGAGAGCAACGATGCTGATCGTTCCCGAGCGCGAGATCGGCGCGCTGATGACGCGCGCCTCGGCCTTCGAGGCGGTGGAGAAGGTCTTCGCGGCCATGGCCTCGGGCGAGGCCTACAATTTCCCGGTGATCCGCGAAGCCATCGGGCATGAGGACGCGCTCTACGGCTTCAAGGGCGGCTTCGACCGCGCCGGGCTAACGCTGGGACTGAAGGCGGGGGGCTACTGGCCGAACAACCTCGAGAAGTTCAAGGTCATCAACCACCAGTCCACGGTGTTTCTCTTCGATCCGGACACCGGCAAGGTCGCGGCCATGGTCGGCGGCAACCTCCTGACCGCGCTGCGCACCGCCGCTGCGTCGTCGGTGTCGATCGCGCATCTGGCGCGCAGGGACGCAAAGGTCATGGGCATGGTCGGCGCCGGGCATCAGGCGACGTTCCAGCTGCGCGCAGCCCTCGAGCAGCGCCCCTTCGAGAAGGTCATCGGCTGGAACCTTCACCCCGAGATGCTGCCCAACATCGAGACCGTCGCCGACGAGGCCGGCCTGCCCTTCGAGGCGGTGCCGCTCGAGGGCATGCGCGAGGCGGACGTGATCGTGTCGATCACCTCGTCCTTCGCGCCGAGCCTGATGGCCGCCCACGTGAGCCCCGGCACTCACCTCGCCTGCATGGGCACCGACACCCGGGGCAAGCAGGAGGTCGAGGCCGCGCTGCTGGCCGTGGCCACCGTCTTTACCGACGAGGTCGCCCAGTCGGTCAGCATCGGCGAGGCGCAGCACGCGGTGGCCGAGGGGCTGATCTCGGAAGGCGACGTCCACCAGATCGGCGCGGTGATCAACGGCAGCCACCCGGGACGCCGCTCGGACGACGAGATCACGCTCTTCGACGGCACCGGCGTGGGGCTGCAGGATCTTGCGGTTGCGGCTGCGGTGGTAGACCTAGCAGTGGAGAAGGGCATCGCCATCGAGGTCGATGTCTGACCCCAGCTCATGAGGCATCGCCATGGCACGTCCCGTCCGCATCTTCATCAATGGCTTCGGTCGCATCGGCCGCACTGTCTTCCGACAGGTGGTCACCGGCAGCCGCCCGGTCGAGATCGTG
Organism: Salipiger sp. HF18; assembly: GCF_011806505.1. Classification (NCBI taxonomy): domain Bacteria; kingdom Pseudomonadati; phylum Pseudomonadota; class Alphaproteobacteria; order Rhodobacterales; family Roseobacteraceae; genus Salipiger; species Salipiger sp. HF18. The sequence goes on from NZ_JAATOS010000004.1 coordinate 20,876, forward strand.
GGCATCAACGACGTGGCGCCGCTCGAGACCTGCGCCTACCTGCTGCGCTATGACAGCGTCTATGGCCCCTTCCCCGCCCCGGTGGAGACGGCCCCAGATGCGCTGATCGTGGCCGGGGGCCGCGTGCCCTTCCACGCGGTGACCGACCTGCGCGAGCTCGATCTCACGGGCGTCGACGTGGTGCTGGAATGCACCGGGCGGGCGAAAAGCCGCGACGTGGCCGAGGCCGGGCTCGACGCCGGTGCGGCACGGGTGCTGATCTCGGGGCCGTCGAAGGCGGCTGACCTGACCGTGGTGCTGGGCGCCAGCGACGCGCTGCCCGAGGGCGTGCGGATCGTGTCGAACGCGTCCTGCACCACCAACGCCATTGCGCCGCTGCTGCGGGCGCTGGACGAGTGCTGCGGCATCGCGCGGGCGCATGTCACGACGGTTCACTGCGCCACCGGCAGCCAGCCCACCGTCGACCGCCCCGGCGAGACGCTCGAACGCAGCCGCGCGGCCAACGAGTCCATCGTGCCCACCTCGACCAGCGCCGCCGCGCAGGTGGCGAACGTGCTGCCGGGGCTCGCGGACCGGCTCAGCATCGCCGCCGTGCGGATCCCGTCGATCTCGGTCTCGGCGGTGGATGCGGTGATCCAGTTCACCTCGCCGCCCGCTGACGTCGAGGCGCTGCTCGACCGGATCGCCGACGGACAGGTCATTGGTTCCTGCGCCGATCCCTGCGTCTCGTTCGATTTCCGCGGCCGACAGGAGAGCCTGATCCTCGCCCGGACAGAAACCCAGTCCGTGGGGCCCGACCAGCTGCGGATCTTCGGCTGGTACGACAATGAATCCGGCTTTTCCGCGCGGATGCTCGACATGACGGAGCGCCTCGCCCCGCCGTCCTGACACCAAGGAGACACCCATGGCCCTCGACAAGACCACGCCCCCGCCCGAACAGCAGGCCGCGCTCGACTACCACGCCTTCCCGACCCCCGGTAAGCTCGAGATCCGCGCGACCAAGCCCATGGCCACGGCGCGGGATCTGTCGCGGGCCTATTCTCCGGGCGTCGCCGATGCCTGCATGGAGATCGCGCGCGACCCGTCGCTGGTCACCCGTTACACCGCCCGGCGAAACCTCGTGGCGGTGGTGTCGAACGGCAGCGCGGTGCTGGGGCTCGGCAACATCGGGGCGCTGGCCAGCAAGCCGGTGATGGAGGGCAAGGCGGTGCTCTTCAAGAAATTCGCCAACATCGACTGCTTCGATCTCGAGGTGAACGAGACCGATCCCGAGGCACTGGCCGACTGGGTCTGCAAGCTTGAACCCACCTTCGGGGCCATCAACCTCGAGGACATCAAGGCGCCCGACTGTTTCGTGGTCGAGCGGATCTGCCGCGAGCGCATGGGCATCCCGGTGTTTCACGACGACCAGCACGGCACCGCCATCGTGGTCGCTGCCGCCGCCCAGAACGCGCTGCACATCGCGGGCAAGGAGCCGTCAGCGGTGCGGCTCGTGGGCATCGGCGCGGGGGCTGCGGGCACCGCCTGCCTCGCGATGCTGGCCAATCTCGGGATCCCCGAGCGCAACATCACCGTCTTCGACAAGGATGGCGTGCTGCACGCGGGCCGCGACGACCTCGCCCCCGAGCAGCGCCGCTTCGCCCATGCGCCCGAGGGCACCACGCTGACCGAGGCCCTGACAGGCGCCGACATGGTGCTGGGCGTTTCGGGACCCGGCGTGCTCACACCCGAGATGGTCGCGGGCATGTCCGAGCGGCCGGTGATCCTCGCGCTCGCGAACCCGGTGCCCGAGATCATGCCCGACCTTGCCCGCGCCGCCGCCCCCGGCGCGATGATCGCCACTGGCCGGTCGGACATCCCGAACCAGGTCAACAACGTGCTCTGCTTCCCGTTCATCTTCCGGGGCGCGCTCGACGTCGAGGCGACCGAGATCAACGACGCCATGAAGCTCGCCTGCGTCGACGCCATCGCCGCGCTTGCCCGCCAGACCACCACCGCCGAGGTGGGCGAGGTCTACCAGGACGAGACGCTGAGCTTCGGTCCCGACTACCTGATCCCCAAGCCATTCGACCCGCGGCTGCTGCCTACCATTGCCGTGGCCGTGGCGCGCGCCGCGATGGAAAGCGGCGTGGCGCGCCGGCCGCTGGATCTCGACGCCTACCGCGAGAGCCTCGAGGCGCAGGTGTTCCGCTCGTCGCTGACCATGCGCGGCGTGACCGAGGCGGCGCGCCGCTCGCGCCGGCGCATCGTCTTTGCCGAGGGCGAGGATCGCCGGGTGCTGCGCGCGGTGCAGGGGCTGGCCGAGGACGGCATCCACACGCCGATCCTCGTGGGCCGCCCGGACGTCATCGCGCAGCGGCTCGACCAGATGGAGCTGCCGGTGGTGCCTGGGCGCGACTTCGAGATCGTGAACCCCGAGAGCGACGAGCGCTACACCGATTACTGGCGCGACTACCACGAGCTGATGAAGCGGCAGGGGGTGACGCCGGACCTCGCCCGCGCCATCCTGCGCACCAACACCACCGCGATTGCCGCGCTGATGGTGCGCAGGGGCGATGCCGACAGCATGATCTGCGGTACTTTCGGGCAATATTCATGGCATCTAAACTACATCCGGCAGGTTCTTGAGACGGGTGGCCTGTCGCCCGCGGGGGCTCTGTCGCTCATCATCCTCGACGAGGGGCCGCTGTTCATCGCCGACACCCACGTCAGTTTCGAGTCCGATGGCGCCACGCTTGCCCGCACCGTCGAGGCCGCCGCCCGGCACGTGCGGCGCTTCGGGATCGAGCCGCGCATCGCGCTTTGCTCGCGCTCGCAGTTCGGCAATTTCGACTGCCGCTCGGGAATGGCAATGCGCGAGGCGCTGGCGATCCTCGACGCCAAGGGCGTGGATTTCGAATACGAGGGCGAGATGCACACCGAGCTTGCCCTGAACCCCGAGCTGCGCGAGCGGCTGCTGCCGGGCAACCGGCTGACGGGACGCGCCAACGTGCTGATCTATGCCAACACCGACGCGGCGGGCGCGGCGCGGGACCTGCTCAAGGGCGTGGCCGAAGGGCTCGAGGTCGGGCCGATCCTGATGGGCATGGGCAACCGCGCCCATATCGTGACCCCCGAGGTGACCCAGCGCGGGCTCATCAATATCGCGACGCTCGCAAGCGCCGACGTGGCAAGCTACGGCTGAAACGAAAGCGCGCCGCCGGCTCTGATGCCGACGGCGCGCGGGCTGCTCGGTTTTTCTTGGGATGTCAGGTCCCGGACCAGACCGGCTTGCGCTTGCCGAGGAAGGCCTCGACGCCTTCGCGGAAGTCCCGGCTTCCGTAGATCCGGGCGATGGTCGCGGCATCGTCGGGGACGTCGCCCACAAGGTTGCGGAACATCTCGCGGCAGGCGCCGATGGTCAGCGGCGCGGCCTTGCAGAGCCTGTCCACCGTGCGCGCGACCTCGTCCTCGAGCGCGTCGGAGGGCACGCAGGCGGTGGCAAAGCCCAGCCGGTGCACCGTTTCGCCGTCGAGCGCCAGCGACAGCAGCAGCATCTGCTTGGCCGGACCCTCGCCGAAGGCCCGGACCAGCCGCGCGACGTTGGCCTGCGACAGGCAGTTGCCCACGGTGCGCGCGATGGGCACGCCGAACCGCGCCTCGGGGGTGACGATGCGCAGGTCGCAGGCGGCGGTGATCACCAGCCCCCCGCCCATGGCCGGGCCGTCCACCACCGCGAGCGTGGTCGCGGGCAGCGCCTCGACCCGGCGAATGGCGGCGTCGATCCGCTTTTCGTAGGGGACGCCGTCCTTGCCGCGCTCGAAGGCAGTGAATTCCGAGATGTCGGTGCCCGCCACGAAGGCGGCGCCCCTGCCCCGGAAGACGATGGCCCGCAGGTCGGGCTGGGCCTCGAGCGTATCGCAGATCTCGCCCAGCTGTCGGTACATCTCGAAGGTCATGGCGTTGCGCGCCTCGGACCGGTCGAAGGTGACGGTCGCCACGCCCGCCTCGACCGCCAGCCGCACATCGCCCCGGCTGTGCAGCGTGTCAGCCATTGGACACCTGCCTTTCGCCGAGGCTGCGCAGCTCGGCCAGGATCTCGTCGCGGTGCTCGTCGAGCAGCGGCGGGTGGCGGCGCACCTGCTGCGGCGTACCGCGCAGCTTGACCGGGAAGCCGATGTTCTTGACCTCGCCTTCGACGGGGTGCTGGATCGGCATCACCATGTTGCGCTCGTCCGCGTGCGGATTGTCCAGCGCCTCGGCGTAATCGAGGATCGAGCCCGCCGGGATGCCCGCCTCAAGCAGCGTCTCGACCCAGTGCTCGCGGGTCTGCCCGGTGAAGGTGGTTTCGAGCTCGGCGATCAGCGCATCGCGGTTGGCAAGGCGCAGGGCGTTGGTCTCGAACAGCGGATGCACAGGCAGGTCCGGGCGCTCCATCACCTCGCAGAGCTTGCGGAAAGCGCGGTCGTTGTTGGCGCCCAGCACGAAATGGCCATCCTTGGCGCGCACCGCCTGGTAGGGTGCCGCCATGCGGTTGGCGGTGCCGATGCGCTGCGGCACGTTGCCGGTGCCCCAGAAATCGCAGATGTCCCAGACCGCGAACGACAGCCCCGCCTCGTAGAGCGAGGCGTCGATGAATTGCCCCTGCCCGGTGGTCTGGCGCCCGATATAGGCGCTGAGGATGGCGTAGACGGCAAAGAGCGAGCAGCCGATGTCGGCCACCGGCACACCGGATTTCGCAGGCGGCCCGTCGGGGGCGCCGGTGATCGACATGACCCCCGAGGCCGCCTGCGCCATCAGGTCGAAGCCGGGGCGCTTCCACCACGGGCCGGACTGGCCGAAGCCCGAGATGCTGGCGTAGATCACCCCGGGGTTCACCGCCTTGATGGTCTCGTAATCGAGCCCCATGCGGGCCATGGCGCCGGGGCGGTAGTTCTCGACGATGACGTCGGCGGTCTCGACGAGGCGCAGGTAGGTCTCGCGCCCTTCCTCGGACTTCAGGTCCAGCACGATGGAGCGCTTGTTGCGGTTCATGTTGAGAAAGCCGAGGCTGTCGTCGCCCTTGAGCTTGAAGCCCATCGAGCTGCGGGTCTGGTCGCCGGTGGGCGGCTCGACCTTGATCACGTCGGCGCCGAGGTCGCCCAGCAGCATGCAGGCGAAGGGTCCCGCCATCACCTGGCTCACGTCGAGCACGCGGATGCCTTCGAGCGGAAGCGGCGTCTTGGACTGGCTCATGGATATCTCCTCCGGAGTTGAATGTGTGAGGGGGCCGAGGCCGGCCCGCTCAGTAGACGAGGTTCACCAGTGCCAGCGAGATGCCGGGGAAGTAGGTGCAGATGATCAGCAGCGCGAGCAGCGCGCCGATGAAGGGCAGGTTCGCCTTGGTCGTGGCCCAGATGTCGGCGCGTGCGATCGAGCAGGCCGCGATGAGCACCGAGGCAACCGGGGGCGTCTGCTGCCCGATGGCGAGGTTCAGCGTCACCACGAGGCCGAAGTGCACCGGGTCGATGCCCGCGGCGAGCACCATCGGCATGACGATGGGCACCACGAGGATGATCGCCGCGGCCGAGTGCAGGAACATGCCAAGCGCGAGGAAGGCGAAGTTGAGCATCAGCAGGATGAGGTACTTGTTCTCGGTCACGCCGCCGATGGCCTGCGCCAGCTGCTGCGGAAGCTGTGCCTCGGTCAGGAAACCGCCGATCAGGTACGACGCCGCCACCAGCAGCATCACCACCGCGGTCTGCAGCCCGCTGTCGATCAGCGCCTTGTAGAGCGCCTTGATGTCGAACTCGCGGTAGATCACGCCCGAGATGAACAGTGCCGCCACCACCGCGAGGCCCGCACCTTCGGTCGCGGTCACGATGCCGCCGAAGATGCCGCCGAGGATGATGACGGGCAGCATCAGCGCCCAGCCCGCTTCCTTCAGCTTCACCCAGACGTTGCGGGCGCTGAAGCGCTCTTCGACGGGGAAGTTGTAGCGCCGGGCCTGGATGTAGGCCGCGATGGCAAGGCAGATGGCACCGACGATGCCGGGGCCGAAGCCCGCGACGAACATCTTCACCACCGATTGCTGCGCCATCACCGCGTAGAGGATCATCGGGATCGACGGCGGCAGGATGATCGCGAGGCTCGAGGCCGAGGAACAGATCGCCGCAGAGAACTCCTTGGAATAGCCCTTCTTGCGCATCGCCGGGATCAGGATCGAACCAAGCGCCGCGACGCCCGCGACCGCAGAGCCCGAGATCTCGGCAAAGAACATCGACGCGCCGATGCAGACGAACGAAAGCCCGCCTCGGATGAAGCCCACGAGTGCCGAGGCGAGACCGATCAGCCGCTTCGAGATCGACGAGGCGTTCATGATGGCGCCCGCCAGCACGAAGAGCGGGATCGCCAGCAGCGGGAAGCTCGAGGCACCCTCGAACATGGTGAGCGCGAGGTTGGGCAGCATGTCCGCCCCCTGCACCGTCACCACCGCCGCGATGGCGACCAGACCCAGCGCCACGGCGATGGGCACGTTCAGAAGCGAGAGGCCGAAGAGGCCGAAAAGCATGTAGCCGATGGTCATGACGCGTCTCCGAGGCGCGGTTCGCCGTGGGCGGCGCGGTGGGTCTTGTGGGCGGGGCCCTCGTCCTGCTCGGCCTCGAGCTCGGCCAGCGCCTCGCGCACCTCGTGGTCGACGAAGCCCGAGCCGCGGGCATCGCGCATCACTTCCGGCAGGCGCATTGCCTCGGCCAGCATGAAGAGCACGGCCCCGAGCGGGATGATCGACTGGGTGAGCTGCACCGAGACCGCCGGCAGCGTCACCAGGGTCATGCCCTCGAGAATGAGCAGCACTTCGAGCCCGGCATAGGCCATGAGGCCGAAGAACAGGAAGACGCAGGCCTCGGAGAACACCGTGGCGGCGACGCGCATGTTGGGCGGAAGCGCGTTGACGACGCCGGGAAAGCCGATGTGCGCGCCCTTCAGCGCGGCGAGCGCGCTGCCGAAGTAAGTCATCCAGACCAGGCCGATGGAGGCGACCTCGTCATACCAGACCAGCGGGCTGCCGGCGTAGCGGAAGAGGGTTCCGCAGACGATGAGGATGGTCAGGGCCGCGACGATGGCGGCCGTGATCACCTCGAGCAGGGTTTCGAACCCCTGTCTCAGGCTGTTGAGCGATAGCATGTGTCTCTCCGGGGGAATTCGCTACGTGCCACGGGGCCGGCACCCCTCGGCGCCGGCCCCGCGACGTCAGGCTCAGTTCGTGGCGGGGGCGAGGTTGCGGGCCTGTTCGACCAGCTCGGCACCACCTTCGACGCTGTTGGCGAACTCCTCGTAGACCGGGGCCGAGGCGTCGATGAAGGCCTGCAGGTCGACCTCGTTTACCTCCATGCCCGCTTCCTTGAGCTTGCCGAGCAGCTCGGTGTCGAGGCGGGCGGCGATCTCGTAGACCACCGGCTGCATCTCCTGCGCGGTCTCGGTCAGGATCTGCTGCACCTCGGGCGAGAATTTCGAGAACGACCGGCCGGCGGTCACGTAGCCCGGCGTGTAGACGTGGTTGCTGATCGAGAGGTACTTCTGCACCTCGTAGAAGCGCGCCGGGTAGATCTGGGCGTAGGGGTTCTCCTGCCCGTCCATCACGCCGGTCTGCAGGCCCACGAAGACCTCGGAGAAGGCCATCGGGCTGGGGCTCGCGCCGTAGCTCTCGAACATCTTCACGCGCCATTCGCTGCCCGGAACGCGCAGCTTGATGCCCTTGAGGTCGGCGGGCGTGACGATGGGCCGGCGGTTGTTGGTGATCTGGCGGAAGCCGTTCTCCCAGACGCCGATGACGTGGTAGCCGGCCTCTTCGGCCTTGGGCACAAGCGTCGGCATCACGATCTCTTCGCTGATCCTGGCCATGTGCTCGCGGCTCTGCACGAGATAGGGCATCTCGAAGAGGCCGAACTCGGAGACCATCGTTGACATGATGCTCGACGGCAGCGCCAGGTCGACGGTGCCGAGCTTCAGTTTCTGCAGCATTGCCTTGTCATTGCCGAGCTGGCTCGAGCCGTAGACGATGACCTTGCCCTGATCGCCGAGCTTCTCGTTGGCGCGCTTGGCGAACTCGGTGGCGCTGAGGTCCATCAGCGAGCCCGGCTCACCCACGTGCCCGAACTTGATCTCGGTCTGGGCCGCGGCGGCTGTTGCAAGGCCGAGGCTGGCCACGAGGGCTCCGACCAGCAGGTTACGACGTTTCATGACTTTCTCCTCCCATGGATGCGGTCTTTCACCGCGCAGGACGCCAGTGCGCAGCCCTGCAACGAAGGCGTGCGCGATCTGTGCCGCCTGTGGCGACACATGCCCCGAACCGGGCGGCGTCTTGCCCGACCCCGGGGCAGAACTCGAATGATGTGCAACGGCAGGCGTGCCGTCACAGGCACCGGAACGTCAGCCGCCCCGGCGAGTCTTCACATGAAATGTGCAGTTGCCTCTCGGCGCCGCGGGATGCGGCGTCCGGTCTTCTCTCCCGTTCGCTCCGGATGGACTCACTCCTCTTGTTCGTCCTCCGAATTGCATTCTGAATATTGTATTAAGTATGTATTGGTCAACTGAAACTTGACCGCCCCTGCCCCACAGCCTTCGCTGCGACCGTTTCTCCGGCGCGTCGTTGACGTCGGAAGGGGGGCAGGACGGCTCAGCCGTCGCGCACGGCCAGCGCGCTCAGCGAGAACCAGCGCGAGAAGGCCGCCACGTGCGGCCGGTCGCCTTCGAGCACGATGTCGCGCCCGCGGAGCGCCGCCTCCAGCGGCAGGTGGCCGAGCCAGATCCGCGTCATCGTGCGGATCCCGGCGGTGACCGTCAGGTCGGTGTCATAGCCCGGGTCGCGCAGGCAGATCTCGACCTCGCCGTCGCGGAACAGCAGCCAGAAGCGGGACTTCCGGGCGGGCACGCCGAGGAAATGGAAGCAGACCGCGAACTGCCGGTCGGCCGGGATGCCCTCGTGCGTGGCGCGGCGCCGGATGTTCCACATCAACAGGTCGGGATCGAGGTTCTCGTCTTTCGTCATGTCGTCGCGGCTGTGCGCCTGTGCCCAGCGGCCCATGCTCTCGAGCACCGGGAACAGCGCGCGGCCGGCCTCGGTCAGGCCGTAGACGTTGCCCTTGCCGGTTTCGGCGCGGATGCAGGTGACGATGCCGCCCAGCTCGAGCTCCTTCAGGCGCTGGGACAGCAGGGCGCTGGAGATCCGGGGCAGGCCCCGGCGCAGATCGGCGTAGCGGCTGCTGCCGAAGTAGAGCTCGCGCACGATGAGCGGGGTCCAGCGCGTGGTGAGCACCTCGGACGCCCGCGCGATCGGGCAGAACTGACCGTATCCCTGACGTGTGCCCATGCGTCGAAGGCTACCGTGGCACCCGGCCGCCGCTCAACTTCATTTTCTGAACTTGATCGATTTTTGTCCCGGGCGACAATGGGGCCTGCGTTTTGGGCCGGGCCAGCGATGTGCCCGGCATGGGCAAGGGAGGGGACGACCGTGGACACCGACACCAAGTTCGACGCCTGGACGGCCGGGCAGAGCTACGAGCATTACATGGGCCGCTGGAGCCACCTCGTCGCGGCGCGGTTCCTCGACTGGCTCGAGGCGCCGGAGGGCGCCGACTGGCTCGAGCTCGGCTGCGGGACGGGGGCGCTGACCTCTGCCATCCTTGAGCGGTGCGCGCCGCGGACGGTCCTCGCGACCGACGCCTCGGCCGCGTTCGTCGCCCACGCGCGGCAGGCCATCGACGACCCGCGCGCCCGCTTCGAGACCGCCACGGCGCAAGAGCTGCCCGCAGGGGATGGCCGCGTCGACGTGGTAACCTCGGGGCTGGTGCTGAATTTCGTGCCGGATCGCGTGGCGGGTCTGGCCGAGATGCTGCGGGTTCTGCGCCCGGGCGGGCTGCTCTCGTTCTACGTCTGGGACTACCCGGGCGGCGGCATCGGCTTCATCGACGCCTTCTGGAAGGCCGCCGCCGCGCTAGATCCCAAGGCCGCGGAGCTCGACGAGGGCGCGCGCTTCCCCTTCTGCACCGCCGACGGGCTGGCGGCGCTCTGCTCCGACGCGGGCATCGGGGACGCCGAGATCACCGTCATCGAGATCGACACGCCCTTCCCCGGGTTCGAAGCCTTCTGGCAGCCCTTCACCCTCGGCGCCGGCCCCGCGCCCGGCTATTGCCTCAGCCTGCCGGAAGAGGACCGCAGGGCGCTGAAATCGCTGTTGGAAAGCCAGCTGGGACCGGAGGGGCCGGCAGCCTTGCGCGCCCGGGCCTGGGCGGTGAAGGCGCGGCGCCCGTGACGCGCCCGCGCTGGTGCAGCCTGCCGGGCTCCGCTCATCCAAGGCGCCGGCCTTGCCAGATGTGGCCATCGGGGCGATCCTGAAGGGACTCAGGGCCCGCCGTGCCGGAGGAGCGCACCCGGGCCCGCATGGGCCAGGGAGGGCGCCGGAATGACCGTCTATTTTCTTGTCGACATCAGGGATGTGAGCAACACGGAGAAGCTCGCCGAATACCGCGCAGGCGTGCTTGCCACCGTCGAGGCGCACGGCGGGCGCTACCTCGTGCTGGGCGGGCCCGCAGACGTTGTCGAGGGGACATGGAGCATCGGCACGCCGGTGCTGCTCGAGTTCCCGTCGCGGATCGCCTTCGACGGCTGGTACCATTCCGAGGAATACGCGCCGTTGCGCAAGCTGCGCCTCGACGCGACCTCGGGCGCCGCGCTCTGCATCGAGGGCTGCAAGCACCCGCCCGCCGCGCTTCTGCCGGGCTAGGCGGCGGCGGCACCGGTCAGTCTATCAGCAGGCGCCGCGCCCGGCGGTCATCCGGCGTCTCGATATGCGGCTCGCGCCCGCCACGCAGGATCGAGTTGCCCGCGTAGAGCGTGCGCTGGTCGATGGCGGGCGGGTTCAGCCAGTGCTCCTCGGCCATCTGCCCCGATTGCCCGTAGGCCTCGAGCGCGTTGCGGTAGCACACCCGCTCCACCGTTTCGGGCGGGATGCCGCGCTCGAGCGCCAGCTGCGCGGTCTTCGCCACGCCGAGACAATCCGAGATGCCCCAGTCGCAGGCGCTGTCCACGATGATCCGCTCGCCGCCGTACCGGCGCAGGATCTCGACCATGCGGGCGTTGCCCATCTTGGTGGACGGGTAAATCGAGAACCCGGCCCAGAAGCCGCGCTGCAGGGTCTCGGCCACGGTCTCCTCGTTGTTGTGGTCGATGATCACCATGCCGTGGTCGAGCCCGTGCTCGTCGCAGACATCCATCGACCGCGACGTACCCTGCTTCTTGTCGCGGTGCGGGGTGTGAACCGCGCCGGGTATGCCGGAGGCTCCAACTCCTGAGTAGGATGGAGCATCATGAGCAAGACGACGAACAAGTTTTCCCCCGAAGTGCGTGAGCGTGCCGTGCACCTGGTTCTCTACAATGAGGGTCAGCATGGATCGCGCTGGCAGGCGGTCATGTCGATTTCCGCGAAGATCGGCTGTGCGCCGCAGACCCTGAACGAGTGGGTCAAGAAGGCCGACATCGACAGCGGCAAGCGCGCGGGCATCCCGCCCGACATGGCAGAGAAGATGAAGGCGCTGGAACGGGAGAACCGGGAGCTGCGCCAGGCAAACGAGATCTTGCGCAAGGCGAGCGCATATTTTGCGATGATCGAAGGCAGCAGCGGCATCGCGTCGAGCGCTGCCTGAGATGCTCGACCGCCGGTCGAAGTGATGGTCGGGTTCATCCATTGCCGGCAGGCGTTTGCAAGCAAACGCCGAGAGGGACGATCAGCGTGAGGCGCACGGGGTCGAGCCGATCTGCAGAGTTCTGCCGATCGCCCCATCCACCTACTACGATCACCGTACGAGGCGGGCAGGCCCTCACCTTTTGTCATCGACGCCTACGCACGCCGGATCGTCGGTTGGCGGGCGAGCCAGACCGCGCGCCCAGGCTTTGTGCTCGATGCCCTCGAACAGGCTGTCTATGATCGCCGCCCGGTCAAGGGCGCGGGGCTCGTCCACCATTCCGACCGCGGGTCGCAATACCTGTCCATTCGCTACCGGCATCGAACCATCCGTGGGCAGCGTCGACGACAGCTACGACAACGCGTTGGCCGAGACGATCAATGGCCTGTTCAAGGCCGAGGTCATCCACCGTCGTGGGCCGTGGCGCAACTTCGAGGCCGTCGAATATGCCACCCTCGAATGGGTCGACTGGTTCAACAACCGCCGCTTGCTCGAGCCGATCGGCGGAAGCAGAGGCAAACTTCTACCCCGCTCAGGAAACTGAAGACATGGCCGCGTAACTAACCCAAATCAGCCTCCGGAAAACCCGGCGCGGTTCACTTTGCGGAAAATTGGACGGTTATGTAGAAGGCTCCATGCTTACTTTCAGACCCTCAACAGATCAGGACTTACCGCGCGTCATGGAGATATGGCGCCGGGCGGTCGACGCCACTCATCACTTCCTTGCGCCCGTCGACAGGTCTGCCATTGAGGCCGAGCTTTTGGAGTTCTTCCTACAGCTAAGCCTGCAACTTGCGGTCGGTGCCGACGACACGCCGCAGGGGTTCATGTTCGTGCATGACGGGCACCTCGAGGCACTGTTTATTGACCCGGATCAACATGGAAAGGGGATCGGCAAAGCCTTCATATCGCGAGCCATCGCCGCCCATCCTGAGCTGACAACCGATGTGAACGAACAAAACCCAGAGGCGCTCGCGTTCTATGAGCATGTCGGTTTCGTCCGCACCGGAACGTCTTCCCATGATGGTCAGGGGAGACCTTATCCACTCATACATTTGCGGCATCAGTCACAAATGTGAGCGGCGGCCCCGTCGCCTTGCTGTCGGACACTGCGTTTCTCGTCCTCGTGTGGCGAATGACGGGAAGGTCCGCACTGCCGACCTTGGGTCGTTGGAAATGCTGCGGCGGGGATGAATGGCCGCTTCGGCGACGCTGCGCTGCGGCACAGGCGGTCGCTTCGAACGGCCAAATTGGGCCGACACCAGGCATGTCTGTGAGCAGTGAAGATGTTAGGCCCGGCAGATAGGCCGCCGGTATGCAGCGCCTAAGCGCCGCGTGATTACCTTGGCCTCTTTTCAGCTCTCAACGCTGTCGATGGAGCATGATGGAGCCCACGGCAAGAAAGAGGCCAAGGTAATCACTCACGGTACTTTCTGCGTATCATGGAAAAAGGGGTCGTCGGCGTTCTTCAGGCTACAGACATTTCCGTCCGGATCGGTAAAGGAACCAGTGACGCCCCAGCTGTGATGCTTCGTTTCAACATCGATGCCTTGGGCCTCTAACATGATCGCTGCGGCGGCGACGTCAGGGACATTGAATCGTATGACGGTCGGGTTCTCGGACCGAGCCTTCCGTCGGTCTTGGGCAGCGCCTCCGCTCTCGATCATGAGGTATGCGGCCCCGAAGCGGAGGCAGCAAAGCCCCTCTTTCTCGTACCACAAAGGTAGGCCGAGCTTTTCACGATAGAACGCGACGCATTCGTCAAACTTCTCGGTAAACAGTATGACCCCGTAGCACTCCACTTGACCTGCCAGCGTTTCGTTCATCGCAACCAATTCCAAGCTCCTGAAAGAACCCGCTCACCTCGTGAGTTCAGGTCCGGAATGAACCCGTCCCAGTACGGGCAATTTGACGCGTTCGCCATCTGACTACGTATTCGAGCACGAGGCAACCAATGCGCCCACCATCAGCATTTTTCGCCCGCAAAGACGGCGCGAAAGGCAGCTGATGCTCACCACGAACGCCAACTCGGCGATTGAACAGAAACCAGTAGCCTGGACTTCCGCAACTGGAACGGGTCCCACTTGGCGGAAACCGCCACGCAGGTGTATACCAACCCATGTGACTGTCATCGTTTGAGAAAGCCTCAAGTGGGACGGCTGATGGAGAAGTGGGCGGGGTGGGTCCCAGTTCCTGGACCTCGCGAACGCCTCAAACGCGCCCTTCAACGCCCTCTTCAGAGCCCCTTAAACGCTAATTCACAAGGGCTTGCGCAATCCAGCCCACGACGCCCCGAAATGTCGGCCGAACAGCCCAGATCGCCTCATTCGGCCCAGTTTGCCGCTCCGCTGTAAAACTCGATCGACTTTGCGACGCGCCCGGCGCCACCCCTTCAACGCATTGATTTCATGGCCGTCCGGCGTACTCCGGGAACCTCGAGCCTCTTCCGGCATCCACGGTAAGAATGAGCACACCCAACACCCGCGATCCTCCGCAGCAGGGGGGACGTGCCGCAGCCCGAGGGTCTGACGAGGGCCACGAACTCACCGTCGGTGACGTTCAGGTCAATGTCGTGCAGGATCCGGGTCTCGCCGAAGTCCTTGTGAAGGCTGGCAATCGTCAGGTTGGACATGAGATGGCTCCCGCGGTCTTGAAGGTCTTGGTGCCGGCCACGACGCCGCGCCCGGAGATCTCGGGCAGGACGGGCGGCGGGCAGCGGCATGGCGAAGATCAAGCCCCCGGCCGAGACCGCCCTGCCCTGCTATCCGCTCGCCTGAAGCTGTCCGTGGTCGCCATGCAATCCCCGTCTCGCGCCTGTCCCGGCCCCCGGTCAGTGTGATCCGCGCGGCCTGTCATTGGCCCGCAGGGTGCGCCGGCGGCGTCATGTCTCTGGGTGGTAAACCTGCGGCTTGCATGGATTTCTTGACCGGACGCGCCTCATTCCTGACGCTTGGTCACATCGGGGTGTTGGCGATTGACAGAAGATGTGCCCGCCTCAGACCTTTTCCCGGACATGAGCAAACGCGGCGCCGCTGCCGCATCCGGCGAGACAGGCAGGCCGTGGCGAAGAAAGCGCCACTGATCACATCCGTAGGCTCCGGCTTCGGCGACTATCTCGCGGCCTTTGGCGGTGAGCTGTCCCGCAGGCCACAGTGTTCCGACCCCGGGTGGCGCCGCCTTGGTGACCTATGAGGTCCGCGGCGACGCGGGTTATGACCGGCCGCAGGACGCCGAGTTCGCGACCGGCATCATCCTCAACGACGCGCGGCAGCGATGCGGCACGGCGTGGCATCTGGAAACGCTCAGCTTCGCCCGACCCGCGCAGCGTCTGCGCCGGCTCGAGTCCCGGGGGGGGGCACAGCGTCCGGGGTCGCCGCCGACGAGACCGGGGTCTCGTTCTCCGCCGAACTGCCCTAGCCGCGCAATTCGCAGGCCGACCCGGACCCTGCCGCCATCCTGCGCGACCACCTCGACCGACCGATTACCGACATCGCCCTCGATCTCGGTTTCAGCGAAGCCAGCACCGTCTCGCGCCTCTTACGCGCCAGGCTGGACCTCAGCCCGATCCGGCACCGGCAGCAGGAAGGCCGGCGGCAGGCTCTTCGGACCTGCGGTCTATTCCTCCCCGTTCCCGGCATCGTCTCCGTGCGTGTACTTCCGCCCGAACGCCGTAAGCGCACCGCGCAGGCCGCGACCGGCGCGGCTGGCTTCCTTCCGCACGCCGCTCGTCCGCGCCTCGATCCGCAGGCGGTTTCGCTGGGTGTCGAGCGCCGGGCCGATGAGGCTGTCGATGCGGGCGCGCAGACGGTCGACGTTCCAGTCGGGCTCGGTGAGCACCACGGGGATGGTGTTGGCGGTGGTACGTGGATCGGCAATGTCCGTCTGCACCGCCGCGACGACCTCGGTGATGCGCTGCATGGCGTCGCCGGTGAGATGGCCCTCGGGCAAGGGCCATGTCGGCAGCAACTCGTCGATGCAGGAGACCGCCACCACCACCGGCGGCATCCGGCGCCGCGGGTCGTCCGAGACGATCCCGCGCAGCATCGCGATGGTGGCGCGGTCGATCTCGCGGGCGGGACGGTTGGCGCGCACGGTCCAGACGATGAGGTCGGCGCGCGCCAGCTCGTCCGCCACCTTCCGTGCGAGCCGCGACGAGCCATCGAGTCCGGGCATGTCGAGCAGCATTGTTTCGACCCCTTCGAAATCGGTGGGGTAGGTCTTGGGCGCGTCGGTGGTGGGGATCACGTCGACCTCGGCCAGATCGGTGCCGAGCAGCGCGTTCACGAGGCTCGACTTGCCGGCGCTGATCTGCCCGGCGACAGCGATGCGCAGCGGCATGTCGCTGGCCGCCAGCCGCGCCCGGTCGAGATCGCGCGAGGCGAGGCCAAGGTCCAGCAGCTCGGAATCCGAGAAGCGCAGCCGCCCGGAGTAGAGCTCGACCGCCGCCGCCGCCACCTCCTCGAGCAGCAGCGCCTGCAGGATGGCGGTGCCCTCGCTGGTCACGAAGGAGGAATGGCCCTCGGCAATGACCCCCTCGATCTCGCGCAGGACGGCGGTGGGCAGGGACTTGACCGCGCGGATCACCCGCCACGCGTTCCAACCGTGTTTCGTCACCTTCATTGCGACGTCGCGGCGGCGCCAGAGCCAGAGCAGCGTGCCCACCGAGATGCTGTCCGAGAACGGCACCTTGTCGCGGATGTCCGAGCGCAGGCGCACGGCGACACGGTCAATGAGCAACAGCGCCTCGGGGACGGTGAAGTCGAGCACGCCCCTGTCGCCCTTGCCCGAGGCCTCCGCGACGCGGCGCACCACCTCCTGCGCGATCGGCTGCAGCTCGTCCCATGGCAGCGGGCCCGAGGTCTTTTCATCGATGAACATCTGCGCGGCCTCGAAGGCGGCAACCTCGGGCGCGTTCCACGACGGATCGACCCGCGCGTGCAGCTGGTCGGGGCGCGGCGCCCGCCCGGCCTCGCGCCCGCGCATCCAGAGCCGCGTGAGCCGGATGAGCGCAACCAGCCCCCCGAGCGAGATCGAGGCCACGATGAACTCGATCAGCCAGCCGTGTTCGATCATCCATGCGAAGCCGGCGAGCATCGAGGCCACAAAGGGCAGCGCGAGGGCGATGACTGCGAGCAGGCGGTCCCAGCGCAGCAGCGCCGGGCGGAGGCGCTCAGTCAGCTTCATCCGAAGACCTCCTGAACGCCCGCTGGTAGACCTTGCGCAGTTCCTCCTCGCTGGGCGCACTGCCATGCGCGCTCCGGTAGAGATAGTAGGCCGCGGCCCGGCCGAGCGCGTAGGTCGTGGCGAAGCTGATCGCCCCCGCGGTGGCGGCCCCCACGGTCTGGCCGTAGACCGGAATGAGCTTCGCCAGCTCGCGCAGTCCGAAGTTCGTGGCATAGCGCGCGCCGACGCTGACCCCCATGGTGCTGAGGAAGGCCGCGGCGATCTTGCGATCCCATTTCACCCCGTAGCGCAGGCCCAGCTCGTGCAGCATCTTGAGCTGCGTCGCGGGCACCGCCACCAGTCCGACGACCGGCGCGAGATCGCTGGTGAGCGCGACACCGGCGTAGGACAGGACGCAGCGCTTGTGCCTCTGGAATTCCAGATGCTCTGCGTCGCCGGCGCGGGATTTCTCGAGCAGCAGCCCCGCCGCCGGCAGTGCCTCGAGCAGGTGTCCCCTCAGCGCGTCGAGCCCCTCGACATCGGTCGCCTCGCTGGGTGCCAGCGAGAGGCTGACCGCGGGAAGCTCGCGCCCGGCAGCCCGGTTCATCCTCGCGGCAATGGTGCGCTCGGCACGCTCGCGCGCGTCCGGGTCGGGCACCAGATCCTTGCCGGTGAGCACGAGGATGGCGCGCATCCGGCTGTCCGAACCGGCGATGTCCGAGACCGCATCGGCGAGCATGCCCTGCACCGGATCGTCGAGCCGGCAGACAATCAGCAGCACGTGGCTGCGGTCAAGACAGGCGGCGAGGTCCTCGGCCGGATCATAACCCGCCTCGCCCAGGCCGCGGGTGTCGAGGAACCGCACGAGCGGCTGTTCGGGCGGAAAATCGTAGCTGCGTGCGGTGCGTGTGCAGGGCTGGAACCCGTTGCCGATCTCGACGTCCGACTGCTCGGTGAGGGCCCCGACCAGCGACGACTTCCCCGCGCCGGTCTTGCCGAGCAGCCAGACCACCGGCAGCACGATCTCGTCGTTTCCCTCGGGTGTTGGACGCCTGGAGCGCCTGAATATTCGGTTCAGCATCTCGGTTCCGATCCGCGGCTCGCCTCGTCCGCCTTGCCGGAACGTTCCGCCAAAAAGCCGCTCATTTCAACATGATCTGTCGGAGTGGCTGAGCGGATCGCTTCGGGCGTGACATCTTGCTCTCACCGCCTTCGATACAGTGGCTACACAGCGCTTGCGAATCCCACGGCGCGCCAAGCAGTCCGACTGAAGTCGCGCAGTTTACCGGGAAACGGCCAGCAGCGTGACGCCTCCTGCGCCGTATTGAGCGACTTCTCGAAACTAGGTGTTCCCATTTGCCCAAGACGCCGTCCTCGCCAAATCTGAGGCAAGGAGACCATGATGAGAAACTAGGATTTCAGCGATGAGTCAATCGGGGTGACCTGCTCCCGCGAAATCCCTCATCGTAGTGTAGAGTCTGAGCCAACTTGCGCTGCTCCCCAACCTTGGACCGCCGAATGCCGGAGTTTTTCGGCCTGGTCATGGCGACGGGCTGGCTGCGCCGCCGGGATAATGCAGGGCGATCGGGAGGTTGTATCCGATGGCGCTGTGGGGTCGGTCTTCGTTGTAGTGTCTACGCCAATCCTCCAGTTTCTCTTGCGCGTTCGCAAGGCTCATGAACCATTGCGCGTTCAGGCATTCCGACCGGAGCTTGCTGTTGAAGGCCTCAATGAAGCCATTGTCGGTTGGCTTGCCAGGGCGTGAGAAGTCCAAAGTGACCTCGTTGGCATAAGCCCACAGGTCGAGATCGCGAGAGATAATTCGCTGCCATAACCTGTCGGCAGCGCTTGTTCCCGACGTGCTACGGCATCCAATTCGCAAAGCAGCCCCGAAACCGAAATACTGCCTACTCCAGGCCCATGCGCTTCGACATGATCTGCAAAGCCAACGGCATTGTGCATCGCCTCACGAAGCCCAACCATCCTTGGAGTTGGGAGGATTGGGAAACAGTCCCGGGGGACTGTTTCTCCGACAAACGGTCAGGTTGAGCGGATGAACCGAACGATCAAGGAGGCACCGTCGAGCGTTTCCACTACGATAGCCACGACCAGCTCCGCACCCACCTCGCGGACTTCATCGCTGCCCACAATTTCGCTCGCCGGCTCAAGTCGCTCAGCGGTCTCACACCTTACAAATAGGTCTGCAAGGTCTGGATTTCAGATCCGGACAGATTCATCCTGAACCCGATCCACCAAATGCCGGGACTGAACACCTGACGGGCGACTGTGCGCAGAAGCCGGGTCGTGGCCCCCACCAGTTCATCCCATTTGCCGGAAGCCCTCATTGATCGCTTCGAAGGGCAGCATGATCGAGCCAAACCGCGTCGGAAATCCGCGGGCGGCGGAAAAAACTGACAACTCTTCCCACGGAGCGGCAAAGGCCTGCTCCTGCCCATGCAACAGGTCCCAGAGTGCCGCCCCGGCCGCAGCCACTTCGGCCCGGCACTGACCGACGGCGACTTCGGTGACGAGGCCCAGCGAGGCCATGCCCAGGGTGCAGGCCCGCGACCGCCAGCCAAGAGCGGTGATGCGGCCCTGCTCGCACATCAGGTCCAGGGTAATCATGCTGCCGCAAACCTGGCTTCTGCGGGAAACCGTAGCCTCCGGGTTCTTCAGCCGCCGGTCGGAACGCACCCGAGCGGCAAGCTCTCGGATGCGCGGTCTGTAGAGTGCGGCCAGTTCCGCCTCATTCATAGACACGGTCAATCCACGTCGGGCTCGGGCGTCACCTGACGGCCCAGCACGGCAAGAAACTGAAGCGCAAAATGCAGCCCTCGCCGCACATCCTCATCGCCTGCCGCCCGCAGCAGACCCAGCCGCGACGGCACTGGCGCGGTCGCCGCCTGATTGGCCGCATAACGCGCAGCATTGCCGAGCGCCCACGCGGTGCCGGTGATGTCTTCATACGCGGTCATCATCTTCTGGATCATGGCATCATCCGCCATGTCCACACCGTCCGAAGCGAGCGACATCAGATCGATGACATTGTGCAGGCGTCGGCCCTGGATCAACGGTGCGAGCTTGTTGGCAAGATCGATCAGGCCCTCCTCCGTCGCTGCGTCGGAAAAAGCGCTCTCTTGATTGATGCGCTCGAGCAGCGGGGTTTCCGCGCCGTTTGCTGTGGGGTTCGCCATGGCGCCCTCCTGTTCTTAAGCTTCAGATCTCAGATGATGCCGCGCGCGACAGACCAATAGATGCCGCGGTTGAATGCCTTGCGCAGCAGTCCGCCGACCTTGGTCGGTGGCGTCGGATGCACATCCTCATCGTAGTTGTAGAAAAGCGGCATGCCCGCTTCCAATCCCATCTGCGCCACGGCCTGCACCTTGCCGTCATAGTGCTCGACGATGCGGCCCAGCCGCATATCCCCGGCGATATTGTTGACGATCACCGGGCACTGGTTGTGGCAGGAGCCGCCGGCCTTGGAGATCGGCAGATCGACCGTATCGCCCATCACGTAGGCATTTGGATAGCCTTCGAGTTGCAGCGTGTCCCGGTCGGTGGGCAGCCAGCCCTCGTTGTTCGCCGCTTGCGAGAGACCGCTGTTGATCACCGCGTCCACAGCGCGGATCGGCGGGGTCGACATCAGAATGTCGAACTCTTCTTCCTCGCCCTCGCTGGAGATCGCGACCTTGCGTTCCGGATCGACCTTGGCCAACGTGAAGCTACGCTTGTATTTGATATCGCGCTCTTCGAAGATCGGCGGCAGGACAGAACACACCTCTTCCTGCATGAACAGGCAGTTGCGCAGAAGCTGAGAAACGGTCGGATAGGTATAGACGATCTCGATCTGGTCGCGCACGCCCTTGCGGCGCAAATACTCGTCGAGCATCAGCGTGGTTTCCATCGGCGCGATGCCGCATTGGTGCGGGACGTTCGGCGTTTCGGGGAAGTTCACGGTGACAAACACCCGGCCCTTTTCAAGCGTCAGCAGTTTGTCCGAGAGTTTCCGGGCCGGCTCGTATTGATAGAAATAGTCTCCGCCTTCCTTCAGCCCCTCGATCCGTTCAGGCGCGGGCAGGCAGCCGGTGGAAACCACGATGTAATCGTAGCTGATCGTCTTGCCGCTGGCGGTCTTCACCTTGGAGCCCTTGAAATCGAAGGCTTCAACCTTGTCGAGCTGAAAGTCGATCTCGGGACGCAGAAGGGACTGCTGTTTCCTGCGCAGTTCACCTTTAAAATACATATCAAAGGCAACATACATGAACGCAGGCTTGTAGTAGTGCCACGGATTGTCCGAAAGCATGGTCACCTTGACCTTGCCGTTTGCGATCTCTCTGTAGAACTTGGTGACAAGGCTGTTTGCGGTCATCGTACCGCCGATACCGCCACCGACCACGAGTATATGCTTTTGCATGATCCCTCCCCTGGAATACTGGAACCCTCCGCCCACCAGTGCGGTGGACTTCGGACCAGGGGTCCAAATACGAGCAGATTTGGCTTGCGACCAAGCGCCAACCTTTCCATTTTGGAAAACAGGGGTGCGTGGGAGGGGCCAAAAATGAACGACGCCATCAGCTCTCAGCAAGAGCCCGACGCGATGCGGGCGGCGGTTCAGTCGCAGATCATCGACTGTCTCAACCGGTTCTATGCGATGGAATCGGGGATGTGGGGCAAGCCGCTCGACAGCCTGATCATCCGCACGGTTGTGCAGGGCCGGATGCAGGGCAAGCTCTATGATTTTTCGGCTCTGTCAGAGGCGCTCGACCTTCCGATCAGCACGCTACACCGCAAGATCAACAGCTTGGTCGAAAGCGGCTACCTGCGGCGCGAGCCCGTGGGAAAATCGATCTATATCGCGCCAACCGAGCGCACCTCGGTCAGGTTCGATGAGTCTTTCGAGGCGATGGTCACGACCCTGCGGCGGCTCTACCGAGGCGAATACAACTTCGACGGCGCGCCGAACCTCTGCGACGAGCCATGAGCGCCCCCATAAAGCCGGATGCAGACGTAAGCCATAATGTGCTCTGTGCCGATTTTCGACGAGAAGCAGATCAGAGATAGTCAAACGGAAGCAGCATGCGCCTGAAGTCAAGGCGAAGGCAGCGCTTAAAGCGCTTGTCCGTAAATCTGTCATGGTCGGCCGTTCCAGATCGATCCCGTCCCGAGAGTGGATCTGCCTTTGGCCACGGCGCTCTTCCTCGGAATCCTCCCGCGCCGTTTCATCTCGACAGGGCGTTGTTGCGCGACGCATGCCTGAGGCCTGATGGCCCCTTTCGCCGTCGGCGTCATGCCTCGCAGACGATTTCAGCGGTGCCCGGCGCATTGAAGCGGTTGATGAGGAAGCGGTTGATAAGGGCGATGCGGATCTGGATTCCGGCGCTTTGTCGGCCCGGGTCTCTTGAGGCGACGCGCTACCGAAGGCCCTGAGGCACCGCATTTTCGCCTCGATCCGGCTTCGGAAGTGGCATCCGGTTCATCCCCTGCCCGGCAGGTGACTGCATGCGTTCACCGAAAGGGGCGGTCACGGTGCCGATCTCATCGCCCTCGGGGATCTTGTCGAGCAGTTCCGGCAAGACAGGACTGTCACCATCGCTGCCGGGAGTAAATTCAACAGCGCGGATGTCAGACGTGGCGGCATCCATGGCCAGATGCACCTTGCGCCATTGACGACGGCCCCGAGCACCGTGCTTGCGCGCCTGCCACTCTCCATTGCCGAGAAACCTGATGCCGGGCAGTCGACAGACAAAACCGGATCGCCGCATCCGAGAACAACGCGCGGCGGCCGGGGTCGCCGTCATGCGCCGCGAGCCAAGTCAACTCCTTGTCCAGCCAGATCAGTAGCGACCCGCGATTGCGAAGCCGTGTAGCTCGACCAGTTCGTCGTGCGCTAGCGGGCGGCTTCAGGCTTGCTCATGCACCCCGTCTAACCGCATGGATTCACGAGGTGAATCCTTCGCAGACAGAGTTCTGCAACAACGCCAGCTCGCTGGAAGAACAGGTGCGCAACGCTTTCGCGGAAGGTCACACCGCGGAGACCGCCCGTCAAGCATGGCCAATCAGTGCTGGACGCGACATGGCGTTTTCAAGCTTCGCGGGAACTGAGGACTTCTATTGAGTGACAGCAGTGTTGGTGATCACGGGCTGGGTCCTCGACGGCGCCATCGACGGGTTCGTCGCCGTTCCGGGCGGCTCGGTACGCTCGCTCGAGCTGACGCTGGGCCCGTTCGTCCCGCGACTCCCCGAGGCCGGGCTCGTCCGCTCGGGATACTGCGCGTTGCCCTGCCTCGTGCCCGCGATTGCCCTGGCTTTCCCGACCGACATGCACAGGGTTCATAACTCTCAACAAATGAAGGGCCGGACGATCCTGAGCGAAACACTCGCCTTGCGCAGGCAGCAAACCTGACCGAAACGATTGGCATCCGATCCCGACAATATCCCTCAACCATTTGTTTTTATTCGCTTTTATCTTGCCAACTCCGCGAGGTGCAACTATATCCCCTTCATGGCGAGGGACGCTGGACCACGGCCCTTACCAACAGAGATACATAGGAGAAAGCCATGTCCAAAGAGCATAACTGCGCAACCTGTGCCTTCTTCGAAGACCACAAGGCGAACACCACTGCGGTTCTGGATGATGCCGGCCTCTGCCGCTTCAACCCGCCGGTCACCCAGCCCGAAGCCAACGCCCGCGGCCTCTGGCCGGTGGTGAAATCCGACGACTGGTGCGGCCACTTCGAAGCCGAAGCCGCCTGAGCGGCCCGGAACAGGGCGACGCCATCCATCCCCCCAGCAAGGCCGCCCGCGCGGGCGACCCAGCAAGGCAGACAGACAGCCAAGCCGAAGAGGAAGGGCGGATCGACGATCCGTCCTTTCTTGCGTTTCAGGACGCGAAAAGCCAATGCCATGCACCAGCGGCAAGGCGGCCTTGCAGCAGCGTCCCTTGTTCTGCACCGCAGCACTGCGTAGGTAAGGGCAACGGCGCAGCGATGTGCCACAGAGTTTCCTGGGGTTCTCTCCTCCTCCCTGAGCCCCGGAAATCAGCGGCGACCCTCTCTCCTCCTCCCTGAGGGTCGCCGCGCCCCTACCCTCCCCCTCGCATTCACTGGTAGTCCGCCCCCTTGCATATGCCCTGCGCGTGAAAAGACCCGCCGGGCACACGGGCCGGGCGGGTCTGTCTGTCGTAGTCAGCGTCCCTCGAGGGATCAGGCGGCGGTGCTGCGGTCCATGCGCTCGCGCTCGGCGGAGACCGCCTCGAGGTACAGCTCCGGATCATCGTCCGAGCCGCAGACCTTCGTCGCGATGTCGAAGTCCGACATGCCACGCAGCAGCAGAAGCTCGACCTTGTTGGCCTGCTCGCGGTTCAGAAGGTTCATGGTGTCCTCTCCCTTGGCTTCGGTCGGCACAGGCCCCCAGAGAGGGCGGGACGGCCGTCCATCGGTGTCATCCAGTTGTTCGGATCCCCGCCCGAGTGCGCGGCGGGTGCCTCTTCTTAGCACAGTCCGGTAGCGCAACCAAGCGGCATGACCGGGCGTTGCCCGGGACGTTGCGACACAGGGTCGTACATCGCCAGATCGCCGGACGGGCAGATGCTCAGGAAGTGAGCAAAAGATGAGCGCCGGATATGCCAATTGGTCGCATATGGCGTGTTTCACCACCCGCTGCCATTGCGCCGCCTTCTGGCACCTATATCTCGGTAAGAGAGACGCCCGGTCGCCCCACACCTCCCCTGGAGGCGACCGGTTCCAGACTGGATGGGCCCTTACTCTATCGCGCCATCCGTCTTCAGGGTCGGCCCGCCCTCCTCCTCCCGGCGGGTCGACCAAGAATTCCCTTGCGCGTGCTACGTCACATGACA
This sequence comes from Salipiger sp. HF18, assembly GCF_011806505.1. Classification (NCBI taxonomy): domain Bacteria; kingdom Pseudomonadati; phylum Pseudomonadota; class Alphaproteobacteria; order Rhodobacterales; family Roseobacteraceae; genus Salipiger; species Salipiger sp. HF18. Next base: position 45,593 of record NZ_JAATOS010000004.1, read on the forward strand.
ACGGGCTCCGTGTCCAGAAAATTCGACGCTGCGTTGCGGCGCAGTCGCAGTCACTCGCGTCGGCCGGCAATCGCCCAGACGAAAAGACCCCCGACGCGGTACGCGCCGGGGGCCGGTCTTGCGTTGCGATCGCCTCGCGGGATCAGAAGAACGACAGGTCGTCCACCATGTCCTGCTTGTCGGTCACCCCGTCGAGCACCACGATCCGGCCTCCGCCGAAATCGAAAATGGTGTCGCCAGAGCTGTCGTCGGCGAAGGTGTTCACCACCTGCTGCGCCGTCATGCCACCGCCCCAGAGCGTTGCGTCGAGTCGCAGAGTGTCGATGTCGTCCTGGAAGTCGAGGATGGTATCCACCTCGGAGCTCAGCCCGAAGATGAAGGTGTCGGCCCCGGAACCGCCAGCGACGGTATCGTTGCCACCATTGGCCCGGATGATGTCGTTGCCCGACCCGCCGAGGATGGTGTCGTCGCCATTGGCACCGGCCAGCACGTCATTGCCCGACCCACCCTCGATGCTGTCGAGTGTCGAGGTCGACGCAGGGTTGCCACCCGAGTAGCCGGTGATGGTGTCGTTGCCGCCACCGCCACGTAGCGTCTGGAAGTTGCCGCCACCGATGATGATGTCGTTGCCGCCACCGCCTTCGATGGTCACCGTGTTGATGCTATTGGCATCGAGGACATCCCCGAAGGCGGAACCGACCAGCCGGTCAAAACCCTCGAGAATGTCGCCGTCGGCGTGGCCGCCGGTGTTGGTGGCGGAGTTCATCAGCACCTGCACCCCGGCGTTGGAGTTGGCGTAGCTCACCGTATCCTTGCCGTTGTTGCCAACGAGGCTGTCTGCCCCGGCGTTGCCCGCGATCACGTCGTCGCCGAGCCCACCGATGATGGTATCGTCGCCGGCCGCGCCTGCGAGCACGTCGTCGCCGTTGCCGCCTTCGATCACGTCCGCTGTCGAGGTCGAGTTGAAGTTGGCACCGGCATAGGCGGTGATGGTGTCGTTGCCGCCGCCACCGCGCATGGTCTGGGTGTTGCCGCCACCGATGATGCGGTCATTGCCGCCGCCGGCTTCAATCGTGGTCAGGTTGCGGTTGTTGGCGTTGATCACGTCATTGAAGGACGAGCCCACGACGCGCTCGAAGCCGGTGATGAAGTCGCCCTGCGCATGGCCGCCGGTGTTGGCACCGGATTCCAGCAGCACGTTCACCGCGGCGTTCGAGTTGGCATAGCTGAGCGTATCCCGGCCGTTGCCGCCTTCCATGCTGTCGGCACCTGCGTTGCCGGCGACCACGTCGTCGCCGAGACCGCCGATGATGGTGTCGTTACCCGCCGCACCGGCCAGAACGTCGCTGCCCGAACCGCCGTCGAGAAAGTCCGCGACGCTGGTCGAATTGAAGTTCGCACCGGCATAGGCGGTGATCGTGTCGTTGCCACCCTGGCCACGCATGGTTTGGGTGTTGGCACCACCGATGATGCGGTCGTTGCCGCCACCGGCTTCGACCGTGGTCAGGTTGCGGCTGTTGGCGTCGATGGTGTCGGCGAAGGCCGAGCCCACGATGCGCTCGAAGCCGGTGATGAAGTCACCCTGCGCGTGACCGCCGGTGTTGGCGCCGGTCTCGAGCGTGATGTTGATGCCGGCGTTGGAGGCGGAGTACGACAGCGTGTCGCGGCCGTTGTTGCCGAACATGCTGTCCGCGCCCTGGGCGCCCGCGATCACGTCATCTCCGAGCCCGCCGATGATGGTGTCATTGCCGAGGCCGCCGTTGATCGTGTCCGCGCCTCCACGGCCGTTGATGCTGTCGTCCCCGTCGTTGCCAAGGAAGATGTTGTCAGCGCCGTCGCCGAAGAGATTGTCATGCTCGTTCGAGCCGAAGACGTTCTCGACGCTCTGGATATCGAACGAGGCGCCATAGGCCGTACGTGTCGAAGTATAGAGATAGTCATAGGTCTCGGTGGCAAGATCGACGAGCATCCCGAGCGTGCCATAGGTCGTGCCCGAGAAGTCCGCGGTATCCCTTCCGGCGCCACCGAAGAAGTTGAAGCTCCAGCCGCTGCCGGTCTGGGCGACGGTGTCGTTGCCGCCACCGCCGGTGATCGTGTCGCCGTTCTCGTTGAGCCCGCCGAGGTGGTTCACGAGGTCGTTGCCGGCCCCGAGGATGAGCTCGTTGTTCTCAGTCACGGCGTCGGTCACGGTATCGTCACCCGCGGTGCCGATCGCGTTCTCGAAGCTGATCATCTGCTCCGTGTTGGCGTTGGTGTCGGTTACGAGCTCCGCGGTCAGGTCGATTTCGAGGCCGTTTTCACCCGAATTCGAGAAGTCGATCCAGTCATTGCCGGAGCCACCGTCATGCAGGTCGGAGTTGATCGCCGACGAGACGCGCAGCGTGTCGTTGCCGGCATCGCCGAAGTAGTTGCGGATGGCACCGAGCTCGGTGATGTCGTCATTGCCGGCGCCGCCACGGACGTCACCAGCGCCGCTGTCGACGGTGAAGGTGTCGTTGCCGACCGTGCCCGCCCAGTAGTCGAACTGAGAACCGGACAGCGGCATATCGCCCTCGCTCGCGGCATCGCGGACGTCGAGGATCTGGGTGTAGATCCGGCTGTTGAGCGTATAGGTCACCTGCACCCGGCCATCCGCGAGCAGCGTCGCATCGGGCTGCGAGGCGTTCGCCTCGTCGGAGATGACGAAGTTGCTTCCGACCTGCGCACCGCTGGCGTTGAAACGCTGCGCGATGAGCTGGTCGAGCGTGTCCTCGTCGTAGATGACCATGAAGCCGCCATCGTCGAGCGCGACCACGACCGGCTCGTTGGCATCGTCGACCCCGCCGAGGTTGGACACCACGATGACGCCCGACGTGGCAGAGCCGGACGCGTCGAAGACCTGTGCGAGAATGTCATCGTCGGTGTCGAAGTTGCGCCACGCCACGACGAAGCCACCACCCGCGAGCGCCGTCACCGACGGATCGTAGTCAAGCTCGGAGTCCCCGGCGGTGCCGGCGATCGAGGTGATGCTGAGCACGTTGGCACCGGTGGGGCTGAGGATCCGGATGACGATGTCGGTATCGCCGGCGCCATTGTTGCGACCGGCCGCCACGACGTAGTTGCCGTTCGAGAGCACATCGATGTCGATGTAGGGATAGGTGGTGACCGAGCCGCCGCCGAGGATCAGGGTCGCGGCCCCGGTGAAGGACTCGGTGTCGGAGTTCCAGATCCGGGCGTAGACGTCGCTCTCGGTGGCGCTCTCCTGCTGCGACCAGATCACCATGGCCGAGGTGCTGCTCGACACGGCGATCTCGGGCACGAAGCCGTTGGGCACCCCGTTGCTGCCATCGAAGAACGCGTAGGCAAGGGCTTCCTGCACACCGTCCGCATCGAACTGGCGCACGCGAATGTCGTCGAAGCTGCCGGTGTCGACCTCGTGCGCGATCAGGAAGCCACCGTCGGGCAATGCGGCGACGGCAGGGAAATCGTCAGCGTTGTCGGTCTCGCCGAGATAAAGCTCGGCCGAGACGACGTTGCCGAACGGATCGAGGATGCGGCCCCATACGTCGTAGTCGCCGTCGTCAAAGGCAGTCCAGACGATGAGGACGTTGCCGTTGGACAGCTGGACGACGTGGGAGTCGGCGTCGGTGCCTGAGCTCGTGCTGGGAATGAGTGTCTCGGGGAGCCAGGCGACTGGGGTATTGGGCATATCAAAATCTCCATAAAAAATTGCGCGTGGCGCCATGGGCGGTACGCACACCTGCAGTCACTGGGTAACAGGGAAGAGTCGACTTGCCGCCTAAAACGGGTGTGGTCGCCGGGGACTCAAAGGCGACGGGGCTCTGTAATAGGCTAAAAAACTCTCCTACCGCTAATGTTGATCAGCCTAACACGCGCGTGATTGACCTGCATAGCCCTTCGAGCGTGTTGCTTTCCGTACTTGACAGGCGTTTTTTCTCAACAAAGTCTCTGCCCTCGCGCGCCGGGAACGACCGCCACATGCGGGCCTCAAAGCCGCAGAAATTCCAGCGGAACTACATGATAGTATTCGGTTCGTCCGCGCATCCGCCTGACCGCCCCGGGATCGGGCCGAATCGCCGTCCGGTATTCCCGCACCACCGCGGCGGCGAAGTTGACGCGACACCACCCGCGCGCGGCCATCGGCGATGGTTCGCGGAGGATTCGCCCGCCAAAAAATCTGACGCGAAAGAGCGTCTGCCGCGACTCTCCTCACACCCAAGTGAGCCACCACGGCGGGCCGCCGGGGTTGACCGCAGCACCAATATCGTTACCTAGGCAATCATTAGCAGGGTAACGTATCGCGCCATGACCGATCCGGTTCACAAAGACTTCCTGCCCGCGGTGTTCGGGCTCGTGCGGGGGATCCGCAAACGCTTCAACGCGCGCGCCGCAGCGATGGAGATGACCTACGCCCGAGCGCAGGCCCTGCTGCACATTTCCGCCTGCGAGGGGCTCAGTCAGGCCGAGCTTGCCGAACGGCTCGAGATCCGCACGCCGTCGATGAACCGCACGCTCGACCATCTCGAGGCGGCGGAGCTGATCGAGCGGCGCAGTGATCCCGACGACAAGCGCCTGCGCCGGCTGTTCCTCACCCCGCAAGCCCATGCCAAGGCCGAGCGCATCGTGGGCTTCACCGAAGAACTGCGCCGCGAGGTCTACCACGACGTCACGCCCGAAGAACTTGCGCAGGCGCTCGAGACGCTGCGCCGGATCCAGCAGAACCTAGACCGGATGGAAGGCTGATGTCCGAGAGCTCCGCCACCCCCGGGGCGGCCGCGACGCCGCCCCGCCCCGCCTTCGTGCCGAAACCGCCGCTACTCGCGGCGGCCTACATGCTGGCGTCCACTTTCATCGCGCTGTCCCAGTCGCTCGGGCAGGGCTTCCTGTCGGCCAATCTCACCACCCTTGGCGGCGAGCTCGGCGCCACCCAGTCCGAGACAATGTGGCTGATGGTGGTGTTCATGGCGCCGCGGGCGGTGCTGCCGCTGATGCTCATCAAGATCCGCATGCAGTTCGGCCTGCGCCGCTTTGCCGAGGTCTCGATCATCGTCTACGTCGCGGTGGCGCTGCTGAGCCTGCTGGCCACCGACCTGCGCTCGGCGCTGGTGGTCGAGCTGCTCTCGGGTATCGCCGCCGCGCCGCTCTCGACGCTGGCCTTCCTTTACATGCTCGAGCCCCTGCCCCCCGAGAAGAAGCTGACCATCGGCCTGCCGCTGGCACTGACCATGATCTCGCTCGGCACGCCGCTGGCAAGGGCGATCAACCCGCTGATCCTCACCGACGGCAGCTGGACCAACATCCTGATGCTGAAGCTCGGCATGTCGATGATCTGCCTGGTCCTGGTCTACCGCCTGCCGCTGGTGGCTGCCGAGACCATGAAGGTGATCAAGGGCATGGACCTCGTGAGCTTCGGGCTGATCGCCGCCTCGTTCGGCGGTTTCGTCGCCTGCTTCACCACCGGCGCGACCTACTGGTGGGTCGAGGTGCCATGGCTCGGGCAGGCCATCGCCGCAAGTATCGCCGCCCTTGTCCTCGCGCTGGTGATCGAGCTGCACCGGCGCACGCCGCTCCTCGACGTGCGCTGGCTGACCTCGCCCGCCATGCTGCACCTGACCGCCGCGCTGCTGATCTTCCGCATCATCCTCTCCGAGCAGTCCTCTGGCGCGCCGGGGCTCTTCCAGACGCTGGGCTTCGCGCAGGAGCAGGTCGCGCCCCTGTTCTGGGCGATTGCCGCCGCGACCCTTGGCGGCGGCATCGCCTGCGCGCTGGTGCTG
>NZ_JAATOS010000502.1:0-2852 GCF_011806505.1 Salipiger sp. HF18
CTGCGCGCCCTGCGCCGGCCGACGGAGCGCGCTAGGCCGTCAACGGCAGGTCAGTTGACGACACCCGGTCCGGGACGTCCGGTCAACGGCGTTCCATGCAGGCGGCCCCGGACCTTTTTTCATCCCCGGCGAACCTTTGGCGCCGGGCACCGCGGGCGGCGTCGTTGCCTCCTCCCCCGACGATGCGGCGGGCCCCGGTGAAACCGCAGCGTCCCCGCGCCCTCCGCGGGGGCGCTGCCTCCTTCCGAACCGCGATTCTGCAAAGCGTTCGGCTAAATTCGCTAACTTTGCAAAGCCATCTTGCGCTGCATCGCGGCATCGCGTTCACTCTCCGCCACGGTCGGAGAGAGGCCGTTGAAGGAGGAATACCAGCGATGCCCGAGTTCCAGAAAATTCTGGTCGCGAACCGCGGAGAGATTGCCATCCGCATCATGCGAGCGGCCAACGAGATGGGGAAGAAGACGGTCGCCGTCTTCGCCGAAGAGGACAAGCTCGGGCTGCATCGTTTCAAGGCCGACGAGGCCTATCGCATCGGCGAGGGGCTGGGCCCCGTGGCGGCCTACCTGTCGATCCCCGAGATCATCCGCGTGGCCAAGGAATCGGGCGCCGACGCCATCCACCCGGGCTACGGGCTGCTCTCCGAGAACCCCGAGTTCGTGGATGCCTGCGACGCTGCCGGGATCACCTTCATCGGACCCAGGGCCGAGACCATGCGTGCGCTCGGCGACAAGGCCAGCGCCCGCAAGGTGGCCGTCGCCGCCGGCGTGCCGGTCATCCCCGCCACCGAGGTGCTGGGCGACGACTTCGACGCCATCGCGAAGGAGGCCGAAGAGATCGGCTACCCGCTGATGCTCAAGGCGTCCTGGGGCGGCGGCGGGCGCGGCATGCGCCCGATCAACAACGCCAAGGAGCTCAAGGAGAAGGTGCTCGAGGGCCGCCGCGAGGCCGAGGCGGCCTTCGGCAACGGCGAGGGCTATCTCGAGAAGATGATCATCCGCGCCCGCCACGTCGAGGTGCAGATCCTCGGCGACAAGCAGGGCAACATCTACCACCTCTACGAGCGCGACTGCTCGGTGCAGCGCCGCAACCAGAAGGTCGTCGAGCGCGCGCCCGCGCCGTATCTCTCGGAAGCGCAGCGCGAGGAGCTCTGCGAGCTCGGCCGCAAGATCTGCGCCCACGTGAACTACGAATGCGCCGGCACCGTCGAGTTCCTGATGGATATGGAGACGGGCAAGTTCTACTTCATCGAGGTGAATCCGCGCGTGCAGGTCGAGCACACCGTGACCGAAGAGGTCACCGGCATCGACATCGTGCAGGCCCAGATCATGATCGCCGAGGGCAAGAGCCTGGCCGAGGCCACCGGCAAGGCCTCGCAATACGACATCCGGCTCACCGGCCACGCGCTGCAGACCCGGATCACCACCGAGGATCCGACCAACAACTTCATCCCCGACTACGGCCGGCTCACCGCCTACCGCTCGGCCACCGGCATGGGCATCCGTCTCGACGGCGGCACCGCCTACGCCGGCGGGGTGATCACCCGCTATTACGACTCGCTGCTGGTGAAGGTCACCGCCAAGGCGCCGACCCCCGAGCAGGCGATCCGCCGGATGGACCGCGCGCTGCGCGAGTTCCGCATCCGGGGCGTGAGCACGAACATCGACTTCGTGATCAACCTGCTGAAGCACCCGACCTTCCTAAACAACCAGTACACCACCAAGTTCATCGACACGACGCCCGAGCTCTTCGACTTCAAGAAGCGCCGGGACCGGGGCACCAAGGTGCTGACCTACATCGCCGACATCACGGTGAACGGTCACCCCGAGGTCGCCGGGCGCCCCAAGCCGCCCGCCGATCTCAAGCCCGCCAAGCCCCCCGCCCCGCGCACCGAGACGCCGCCGCCGGGCACCCGCACCCTGCTCGAGGAGAAGGGCGCGCAGGCGGTCGCCGACTGGATGTCCGAGCAGACGCAGCTGCTGATCACCGACACCACCATGCGCGATGGTCACCAGTCGCTGCTGGCCACCCGCATGCGCTCGCTCGACATGATCAAGGTGGCGCCGGCCTATGCGGCGAACCTGTCGAACCTGTTCTCGGTCGAGTGCTGGGGCGGCGCCACCTTCGACGTGGCCTACCGCTTCCTGCAGGAATGCCCGTGGCAGCGCCTGCGCGACATCCGCGCCAAGATGCCCAACGTGATGACGCAGATGCTGCTGCGCGCCTCGAACGGCGTGGGCTATACCAACTATCCCGACAACGTGGTCGAGAGCTTCGTGAAGCAGGCGGCGGACTCGGGCGTCGACGTGTTCCGCGTCTTCGACTCGCTGAACTGGGTCGAGAACATGCGCGTCGCCATGGACGCGGTGATCGAGAGCGGCAAGATCTGCGAGGGCACGGTCTGCTACACCGGTGACATCCTCGACCCGGCGCGCGCCAAGTACGACCTCAAGTACTACGTCGCCATGGGCAAGGAGCTGAAGGCCGCGGGCGCCCACGTGCTGGGGCTCAAGGACATGGCCGGGCTGCTGAAGCCTTCCGCCGCCGGCGCGCTGATCAAGGCGCTGAAGGAAGAGGTCGGCCTGCCGATCCACTTCCACACCCACGACACCAGCGGCGCTGCCATCGCCACCATCATGGAGGCCTCGAAGGCGGGCGTCGACGCGGTGGACGCGGCCATGGACGCGCTCTCGGGCAACACCTCGCAGCCGACGCTGGGCTCCATCGTCGAGGCGCTGCGCCACACCGACCGCGACACCGGGCTCGACGTGGACGTGATCCGCGAGGTCTCGAACTACTGGGAAGCGGTGCGCGGCCAGTACGCGGCGTTCGAGAGCGGCATGCAGGCGCCGGCC
>NZ_JAATOS010000503.1:0-2828 GCF_011806505.1 Salipiger sp. HF18
GGAAATGCGGCGCGGCTGCCGGCTCCATGGTCAGGAGCTGCGCCTCTCGGAGCGGTTCGACGTAAGCACGGGTCACAGGTCTGGGTTGCGGTAGCCCCTGTGCCAGGCTGCACATGTCCTGTGCCTGCCGAAAAAACCTTTCGGAAGCCGCAATCTTTGCGATACAAAGCGTAACACTAGAAATGCCAGTTTGAAGTAATCTGATTCCGAGCAGGTCGGCCGCTGTTTTTTCCTGGCCACCACGCCCGGGTCAACTTGTACAGAGACGTGTGATGGATGAACTAGTTCACCGGCTTCGGGCCGACAAACTCCCTTCTTACAGCCCGGACGGCGGTATGACTTCCCGAATTGACTTCGGCGAAATTCTCTCCGAACGCCATGAAGCTGCAGCCGTGATCGAAGCGCAGGAAGCGCTGATCGAGCGCTTGCAATGGGATGCGACGGGCCTGCGCAAGAAGGCCTGACTTACACGGCCTCGCGGCCTGCTCTGACATTCCGCAAAATCTCGCCACACCGCTGGGGATCACCTCGCGGTACGTGCCGCTGTTGTGCATGATGGCCCTGCCTGCCCGGCGCACCGGGCGGAAGGGCGCTCTTGCGTGCCCGGATTGCAGGCCAGCTTGCGCTCTAGCGCGAGGTTTGCGTGGTGGGCGCGTACGTTAGCCAGAATGACAAAGGCAGCGACCCGCATGACCGGGCCGCTGCCTGTTTCTGTTTCGGTGCCGGCGCATGTTTGTCGGTGGGTCTTTGCCAGACTTACGTTGCCGGTGCTGTGTCGGCAGGGAGACATCTCCCCGCATCGTCTCGGCACGCGCGCGCGTCATGGCGCGGTGGTTCAGCGCTGCGAGACCACGCCCCGCCGGTCAGGCCGCCGTGCGCCCGGAGTGCTGCGTACCGCCGGTGCTGTCCCATCCGCTCGACGCACTGCCGTCGCCCGTCACCCGGAAGACGCTCACCCCTTCGGCCAGCGAGGCGCTGTTGGCGGCGAGTGTCCGGGTCGCGCCGGTGGTCTCGTTGACCATGGCGGCGTTCTGCTGGGTCACGGAGCTTTCGCCCCCCTGGAAGATGTTCGAAACCTCGTTGCGGGCGCGCCTCACGAGATCGCCGCCCGCCTTCACGTGCCCGCCGCTCTCGCTGATCAGTGCCTTGATCTCCTGCGCGGATTCCGCCGAGCGTTGCGCCAGCGAGCGCACCTCGGAGGCCACGACCGCGAAGCCGCGGCCGGCCTCGCCCGCGCGCGCCGCCTCGACGCCGGCGTTGAGCGCCAGCAGGTTGGTCTGGAAGGCGATGTCGTCGATCACCGAGATGATCTGAGAAATCGAGTCCGACGAGGTCTCGATCCGCTTCATCGCCTGGGTGACGTCCTCGACCACCTTGCTGCTGCCTTCGGCGGCGTTCTTGGTGTCCTCGGCCTCGCGCCCGACTTCGCCCGCGTATTCCGCCGCAGAGCGGGCGTTGGCGTTCAGCTGTTCGACCGCGGCGGCGGTCTCTTCCAGCGTTGCCGCCTGGGTCTCGGTCCGGCGCGACAGCTCGTCGGAGTTCACGCCGATCTGCGAGGTGATGGCGTCGATGGTGTTCGACGTCGATTGCACCTGCGTGATCAGCCCGGAGAAATTGTCCACCGCCGCGTTCAGCGCATCGCCGATCTCGCAGAGCCGGTTGTCCCGGGCGATCTCGACCCGGGTCGAGAGGTCACCCCGGCTGAGCGCCTCGATCCCGCGCCCGAGTTCGCGGATCGCCTCGCGCTGGCCGGTGATCTCGGTCGCGATCTTGGTGATCCGCACCACGTTCCCCGCCTCGTCGAAAACGGGGGCGTAGGTGGCGGCGATCCAGATCACCTTGTCGTCCTTGGTGACCCGAGGAAACTCGTCCGAGAAGAACTTGCCGGCGCGCAAATCCTCCCAGAAGCGGCGATAATCCTCGGTCTGGCGGTAGCCGCGCTGCACGAAGATGCTGTGGTGCTTGCCCACGAGCTCTTCCGCCGTGTACCCCAAGGCCTTCAGAAACGCATCATTTGCCCGGATGACGGTGCCATCGGGGTTGAAGTGGATCACCGCCTGCGTGCGCTCCACGATCTGGAGAATGGCTTCATCCCCCGTGACTTTCTGCACCGTCTGCTTCGGTTTCCGCGAAAACCACATGAAAGAATCTCCTTACCGGCGGACGGCTCCACTCATACAGCGCGGGTTCTTTCCGAATCCTGAATCACTCCGCAGTACAGGGGGCGAAGTGCAGAGATTTCATCGCATCCATGGCGATCTCGTAGCTGCGGCGGCGCGCGGCCGGGTCGTGCATGGCGCTCGACAGGATCAGCTCGTCCGGCTGGTAGCGGTCGATGAGCCGCGCCAGACCGGTGGCCACCTGCCCCGGATCGCCGGTCGCCGAGACACTGAGCGCATGGTCCGCCATTGCCACGTAGCGCGGGTCGGCCACGGTGGAGATGTCCGCCACCGGCCGCGGCAGCTTGCCCGGCTGGCCGCTGCGCAGGTTGATGAAGGCCTGCTGCTGCGAGGTCTTGAGACGGATCGCCTCGGCCTCGGTGTCGGCGGCCCAGACGTTGGCGGCGAGCATGAAGCGGGGCGTGTCGGTGATGCCCGGCTGAAAGCGCTCGCGGTAGATGGCGATGGCCTGCTCGAGCGCGTCGGGGGCGAAATGCGAGGCGAAGGCGTAGGGCAGCCCCAGATGCGCCGCAAGCTGCGCCCCGAAGAGCGACGAGCCGAGGATCCAGACCGGCACATGCGTGCCCTCGCCCGGCACCGCGCGCACCGGCTGGCCCTCGACGCTGTTACCGAAGAGGCCGATGAGCTCGACCACGTCCTCGGGGAAGC
>NZ_JAATOS010000504.1:0-2824 GCF_011806505.1 Salipiger sp. HF18
CGCGCGCTTTGCCGCGCGCGCGATCGCCACGGAGAGAGCCCATGCGCGGCAAGGACGTGACGCTGGAAGGCGTCTCCATCACCTATCCCAACGGTTTCACCGCCGTGAAACCCACGTCGCTCAGGATCGAGGCGGGCGAGTTCTTCTCGATCCTCGGCCCCTCGGGCTGCGGCAAGACCACGATCCTGCGGGCGGTCTCGGGCTTCAACGAACCCTCCGAGGGGCGCATCCTCATCGGGGGCGAGGACATGGCGGGCAGGGGCCCCAACGCGCGGCCGACGGCGCTGATCTTCCAGAACCTCGCGCTCTTCCCGCTGATGCCGGTGTGGGAGAACGTGGCCTTCGGGCTCGAGGCGCGCGGCATCGGCAAGCGCGAGCGCCGGGCGCGGGCGCAGGAGCTGCTGGAACTCGTGGCGCTTGGCGACCAGGGCGACAAGCTGCCGTCCGAGCTGTCGGGCGGCCAGCGCCAGCGGGTCGCCATTGCCCGCGCTCTGGCGGTCGAGCCCGCGGTGCTGCTGCTCGATGAGCCGCTCTCGGCGCTCGACCTGAAGCTGCGCCAGCACATGCGCGCCGAGCTGCGGGCGATCCAGAAGAAGACCGGCGTCACCTTCATCTACATCACCCACGACCAGGGCGAGGCGCTGACCATGTCGGACCGCATCGCGGTGATGAACAACGGCGTGATCGAGCAGGTGGGCACCGGCGACGATGTCTACTCGCGCCCCCGCACCGCCTTTGCCGCAAGCTTCGTGGGCGAGATCAACCGCATCGACGGCCGCATCGAGAGCGTCGACAACGGCACCGCGACCATCGCCACCGATCTCGGCCGCTTTCGTGCCCGCAACCCCGAGCAGCTGGCGCCCGGCGCGCAGGCCATGCTCTTTGTCCGCCCCGAGGCGGTGATCCCCGAGCATGGCGAGAACCGCATCGCGGCGCGGCTGGTCCGGCGCGATCTCGAGGGTGCCTTCCTCAACCTCTTCTTCGAGGCGAAGGGCGTCGAGTTCGCGGTGCACGTCACCAATGACGGCGCCGCGCCCGAGGTCTCGGGCGACGCGCCGGTCATGCTGGGCTTTGCGGCGAAGCAGGCAGTGATCCTGCCGACGGGTCCGCTGGCGCGCACCGGGCAGGAGCTCGCGGCGCAATGAGCGGGCTGTTCCGGGGATACGGCAAGGGGCTGACTCTGGTCTTCTTCCTTGCGGCGGCGATCTGGGGGCTGATGCTCATCGTGCTGCCGCAGCTCACCATGCTGGAGCGCGCGCTGACCGCGCCGCCGCGGGCCGCCGACAGCGCCGTGGTGCAGATGGTCGAGCGCGACGCCCGAACCTGCGTCTCGATCCTGCGCACCTACGACACCCCGGCCGAGAGCGGACAGGGCTCCGGCGGGCTCGCGGTGCCGTCCATGTCCGGCGGCATGGCGGTGCCCTCGATGTCGGGCAGCGCGGGAGGGGCCGACGCGGCCCCCGCGCGGCCCTACATCCTGCAATGCGCCCGCGCCACCACGCACCGGGCGCTGGCGCGGAGCGAGGCCGAGACGGTCTGGCTCGACGAGGCCTACGATCTGCCGCTGCTCGAGGTCTCCGAGACCGTGCCGCTGGCAGACCAGCAGGCCGCCGCGCAGGAGATCGCGGAGCTCGCGAGCCAGCTCTACGGCGAGCTGCGCGCGCAGGAGGCCAATGCCACGCCCTACACGCTCGAGAACTTCGCGGCGCTGGCCGAGGCCCGGCACATCCCCATGTCCGACACCCAGCGCGCGCTCGAGGATGCGAAATTCTCGAACCAGCTGCTGTCTCTGACCGGGCTGCGCTTCGAACGTGACGGGCAGGCCTACCAGCGCATCGCGCTCATCACGCTGGCGCGGACGCTGGTGCAGGCGGTGATCGCCACCGCGCTGGCGCTGCTGCTGTGCTATCCCATCGCCTACAAGGTGGCGCTCGCGACCCCGCCGAAGCGGGCGGTCTGGCTCTTCCTCGGGCTGGTGATCCCCTATGCCATCGTCGAGCTCATGCGGATCTACGCCTGGACCACGATCATCGACAACGCCGGGCTGCTGAACGGCCTGCTCGAGTGGCTGGGGTTGATCGACAGGCCGGTCCAGTTCAAGCGCTTCCCCGGCACGGTCTTCCTCGTGATCGTCTACACCTACGTGCTTTTCATGGTCTTCCCGATCTACAACGTCATGAACACCCTCGACAAAAACCAGATCGAGGCGGCGCGGGACCTCGGGGCCTCGCCGTGGCGGGTACACTGGCGGATCATCATTCCGCATTCCAAGCCCGGCATCGCGGTGGGCACCATTGCCACCTTCATGCTGGCGGCGGGGGCGTTCTCGGTGCCGCGGATCATCTCGCGCGGGCTGCAGGCCGAGTGGTTCAGCCAGACGATCTACAACAAGTTCTTCGAGAGCCCCAACGCCAACAGCGGCGCGGCCTACAGCTTTGCCTACACCATCGTCTGCTTCGTGCTGGTCGCGCTCTTCATGTGGATCATGCGGACGCGTCTCAAGGATTTCGCGAGGGTGCAATGACCGATCTTTCCGACACCGGCGCCCGTCAGCACCGCGCCCGCGGGCCGCGCTTCCTGACCGCCGACGGGCTGCTCACCGCCTACACGTGGGCGTTCCTCGCCTTCATGTTCGTGCCGCTGCTGCTGATGATCCTGTCGTCGTTCAACGACGCCTCGCCGCCCACGGTGACCGACTGGCGCGGCTTTACCGGCAAGTGGTACGCCTTCTTCTGGATGCCCGAAGAGGCGCTGCGGGCCGACCCGGTGCTGCGCGCCATCGACCGTGAGCGCTTCATCGGCTGCCTCGGAAACTCGCTCTACG
>NZ_JAATOS010000505.1:0-2818 GCF_011806505.1 Salipiger sp. HF18
CGCTTGTGATGATCTACGAATACGCCGAGGGCGACGCCAAGTACCCGACGCTGACCTCGGAAAACGCGGACGAGCTGATCGGCTGGGGCGCGATCTCGGGCATGGTCGCCGGTGACGACGGCATGATCTACGCGGTCAACGACAGCTTCTACGGCTACCAGCCGACGATCTTCACCATCGACCCGTCGTCGACCCCCGCGAAGATCGTTGCCGCCACCCCGGTCACCCGCGCCGGCATGCCGGCACAGAAGCTCGACCTCGAAGGCATCACCACCGATGGCGAGGGCGGTTTCTGGGTCGCCTCGGAGGGCCGCAGCGACCGGGTCATCCCGCACGCGATCTACCACGTGAACGCCAAGGGCGAGATCACGGACGAGATCGGCCTGCCCGCGGCCCTGCTCGCCGGCGAGACCCGCTTCGGCTTCGAAGGCGTGACCATGGTCGACGGCACGCTCTGGATGGCCGTGCAGCGCGAGTGGGGCGACGATCCGAAGGACCACGTCAAGCTCGTGTCCTACAACCCCGAGACCGAGGAATGGGGCGCCGTGCTCTACCCCAAGGCCGCGCCGGACACCGGCTGGGTCGGTCTCTCGGAGATCACCGCCCATGGCGACTACGTCTATGTCGTCGAGCGTGACAACCAGATCGGCGCTGCGGCCGTGACCAAGAAGGTCTACCGCATCCCCGCCTCCGAGATGGTGCCCGCGGCGATCGGTGGCGACCTGCCCGTGGTCTCGAAGGAAGAGGTCCGCGACCTTATCCCCGACCTGAAATCCTGGGGCGGCTACGTCGTCGACAAGGTCGAAGGCCTGGCCATCGCCGAGGATGGCACCGTCTATGTCTCGACCGACAACGACGGCGTCGACGACAGCTCGGGCGAGACCTTCTTCTGGTCCTTCCAGCTCGGGAACTGATGCTTTCGGGCGGGGGGCGCGGTTGCGCCGCCCGCGTCCCGCGGCGGTCCGCGCCCGATTCCGGCTGAGATCATCGCCGGCAGGATGGCAGGCGCGCGCGTTATGCGCGTTGCGCCGGAGCCGCCCTTGGCGCACCCCCGGACACGAAAAAGCCCCGGCCGAGGCCGGGGCTTTCCGCTTTTCAGCGGGTCGGTCAGCCGAGGGCTCAGTTCACCGTGTCAGCGTCCACCACGTCCTTCTCGATGGCGGGCACGTCGGTGCTGCGCGCGATCTCGATCCGGCGCGGCTTCAGCGCCTCGGGGATCTCGCGCTTGAGGTCGATGTGCAGCATGCCGTTCTCATGCACAGCACCGGTCACCCGCACGTGGTCGGCAAGGGTGAAGCGGCGCTCGAAGGCGCGGGTGGCGATGCCACGGTGCAGGAAGGTCTTGCCGGCGTCTTCATCGGCCTTGCGGGCGGCGACGACGAGCTGGTGTTCCTTCAACTCGACCGACAGGTCGGCGTCCGAGAACCCGGCGACGGCGATCGAGATGCGATAGGCATCGTCGGCGGTCTTCTCGATGTTGTAGGGCGGATAGCTGGGCTGGGCCACGTCGCTGGCAAGAACCCGGTCCATCATGTCGGCGATCTGGTCGAAACCGACGGTTGCGCGATAAAGCGGTGCGAAATCAAAGTGACGCATTGGTCATCCTCCGTTGAGCGATACCGTATGTGATGCGCCTTCCCGACATGGGACAGGCGGCTAGTGCTCCGGAGCCCTGCTTCAGGCGCCCCGGGTGGGAAAGATCTGGGAAGCCCCGGCGCGGGTTTCAAGGCCTTGCGGGTGTAGGTTCGGATGCGGGCCGGTGGCGGGGGCTCAGGGCCGCACGAAGCGCGCGCCGATGTCGCCGCGGTCGCCGCCGCCGACGGTGATTCGCCGCGCTCCGGTGCCGGCGCGGGGCGGCGCGTCTGGCCGGACGAGCCGGTCCATGAGCTCGGTCACCAGCGGCGGAAGGGTGGGGCCAAAGGCCTCGCCCGTGTCCGTGCCCGACGAGACCACCGACAGGATCCGCAGCCGTCCGTCGTCGCGCACGAAGACCGGGGCCCCGGAAGAGCCGAAGGTCACGTCGCAGTCGAAGCCGAGGATGTCGCCCTGAATGCGCTGCGTCAGGTGGCACTCGGCCTCGCGCGAGAGCACCTCGGCCCGGCCCCGCCCGTAGGAGGCAACGCTGAGCGCGGTGCCCGCGGCGCTGCCCTGATGCACCCGGAAGGGGTCGGCCTCGGCGCTCGACACCGGCGACACGAGCTTGAGCAGCGCGACGTCGGTCGAGACCGCATCGGTGCGCGTGCCCGAGCCGTTGCGGATGGCGCCGGCGTACCGGTCGGGCACCACCCAGCGGGCAACGCGGCGGGCGGTGATCTCGGTGCCGCGGTGATAGCCCGCGCGGAACACCATGGACCCGGGCGGCAGCGGGCTGCGGTCGTCGCGGTCGAAGACGCAATGCGCGGCAGTGAGCACCACGTCGCTGGTGATCAGCACGCCGGTGCAGTAGCCGCCGGGCTGGTCGAGCCGCCCGACCGCCTCCCAGCCGAGCAGCGCGCCGCGATTGTCCATCATGTCGAACACCGCGCCCTGCTGCGCGGGGACCACGGGCGCGGTCGCCGCAAGCGCCAGCAGCGCAACGGCGAGCGATGTCAGGGCTTTACGAATTTCGCCCCCGTATCACGCCGGTCCCCGGCGATCAGCGACATGCGCACGGGGTCGGCGGACAGCTCCTCGCGCAGGAGCGTCAGCGCATCGCCAAGCTCGGTGCCGAGCGAGACCTCGCGGCCCTCGGCCTCGGCCTTGGCGGAGATCACCGAGACGATCCGCGGGGTGCCGTCGTCCATGCTGAACACCGGCGAGCCGGAGCTGCCGAAATCGA
>NZ_JAATOS010000506.1:0-2818 GCF_011806505.1 Salipiger sp. HF18
GTCGCCGATCAGCACCGCGCCGCCGCGCCACCACGCGCGCCCCAGCGCCACGCGCTGCTTCTGCCCGCCCGAGAGCGCCCGCACCGGGCGGTCGGCAAGCTCGGCGAGCCCCAACGGCGTCAGCACGTCGACCACGCCCGCGCGGTCGGCGCGGCGGACGTGCAGCAGGTTGGTGAGGTTGTAGAGCGCGCCGTGATCGTCGAGCCGGCCCATCAGCACGTTCTTGAGCACCGAAAGCTGCGGCACCAGCGCATGGTCCTGCGGCACGAGCGCGGTGCGGTGGTCGCGCGCCAGCCGGTCGTGCATGGCGTTGAGCAGCGTTGTCTTGCCCACGCCGCTGCGGCCCAGAAGCACGACGCGCTCGCCGGGGGCGAGCGCGAAGCTGAGCCCGGGCAGCACCGCGGCGCGCCCGTAACCCAGCGTTTCCCGATCCAGCGCGGCCAGCGTCATTCGATGAGGCCGAGCTCCTTGGCGGTTTCCTCGATCGGCTGGAAATCCTCGTTGGCGGCGGGGATGAAGGCCTCGCGCGGGAAGGCCGCGAGCAGGTCGGGGTCGTCCATGCCGATGAGCGCCGCCTGCACCTTGTCAGCGAAGCCCTCGCCGAAGCGGGCATCGACGTCGCCGCGGATGGTCCAGTTGTAATCGGGGTAGGGCGGGGTCTGCCAGATCACCTTGGCGGTCTCGACCTCGGGGGCGCCTTCCTCGACGGCCTTGTCGTAGACCGCGAAGTTCAGCGCACCGATGTCCCACGCGCCCGAGGCGACGAGCCGCAGGGTCTGGCTGTGGTCGCCCGAGAAGCCGACCTTCGTGAAGAACGCCTCGGGGGCCTCGCCGGTCTCCTGCCGGATCCAGTACTCGGGCATCAGCCGGCCCGAGGTCGAGGTCTTGGCGCCGAAGGTGAACGACATGCCCTTGGCGGCCTCGGGGAAGGTGTCGGATTGCTCGAGGCCGGTCTCGGTATTGGCGATGAAGTAGCTCACGAAGATCGGGTCCTCCTTGCCCTGCGCGATGGCGCGGGCGTCGGGAACCGCGAGGCGGGCCTGCACGCCGGTGAGCCCGCCGAACCACGCGAGCTGGATCTGGTCGTTGCGGAAGGCGGTGACCGAGGCGGCGTAGCTCTTCACAGGCACGAATTCGACGTCGACGCCAAGCTCGCCCTCGAGATACTCGGCGACCGCCGAGAAGCGCTCGATGAGGCGGGTCTCCTCCTCGTCGGGGATGGCCGAGAAATAGAGCGTCTGCGCGGCGGCAAGCGAGGTGGAGCCAAGCAGGGCGGCAAGGGCGAGCGGGGCGATGCGGGTCATGGCGGACCTTCCGTCTGTCACGAGGGGATAGGAATGCGGTGGAGCCCGGCCGGGCCGGCTGGCCGCTTCCTAGTGCAGCTGGGGTCTTTCTTGCAATGCCGGAGTTGGCACGGCTCAGGCGGTGACGGCCTCGGGGCGGTGACACCAGAAGCTGCGGGCGGGCTCGGTGATGGCCGGGGCGGGACGTTCGGCGCAGCTTGGCTGCGCAAAGGCGCAGCGCGGCGCGAAGCGGCAGCCCATGGGCGCGAGGAACGGGTCCGCGGGCGGCTGGCCCTTGGGCTGGGCGGGCAGCGGGTGGCCGGGCTCGGGCACCAGCGTCGCCCCGACCAGCATCCGGCTGTAGGGGTGGCGCGGGGTCTTGAAGAGCGCGGGCGCCGGTGCCTCCTCGACCTTGCGGCCAAGGTACATGACCGCGACCCGGTCCGAGACGTGCTCGACCACGGCAAGGTTGTGCGAGACGAAGATCATGGTGAGCTGCATGTCGCGCTTCAGCTCGAGCAGCAGGTTCAGCACCTGCGCCTGCACCGAAACGTCGAGCGCCGAGGTGGGCTCGTCGCAGACCAGCACCTTGGGCTCGAGGATCAGCGCCCGGGCGATGGCGGCGCGCTGGCGCTGGCCGCCCGAAAGCTCGCCGGGGTAGGCGTCGAAAAGCCGGGTCGGCAGGCCCACGCGGTCCATCATCTCGCGCGCCTTGCGGGCGATGCCGCGGCCGCCGTGCAGTCGCGGCGGCTGCCCCACGGGGTCGCCGCCCCGGCGCCCCGGTTTAGGCGCGGCGGGGGGGTTTGGAAACCCCGGCTGGACCAGCCGCCCCCGCGCTGCCACCGGCAGGGCGTAGAGATCGCGCCCGCCGATGGAGACCGAGCCGCTGTCGGGCCTGAGCAGCCCCACGGCCATGGACATGGCGGTACTCTTGCCGCAGCCGCTCTCGCCGACGAGGCCCAGCGTCGTGCCCTCGGGCACCTCAAGGCTCAGCCCGTCGACCGCGTGCAACTCCTTGGGCTTGCCGAACATGCCCTGCCGCACGGAGTAGGTCTTGCGCAGGTCGCGCAGGTGGATCATCGGCTGGCGGGGGGCGGTCATTTGGGCGGTCTGGGGGGCGGTCATGGGCGCGTCTCCGAGAGCGAGGGCCGCGTGCATTCGACGAAGCCGCCCGAGGCAAAGGCGTGGCGGGGCAGCGGATCGCTGGCGCAGCCATCGCCCGCCAGTGCGCAGCGGTCGCGGAAGGCGCAGCCGGTGACGCTGCCGATGAGCCCGGGCACCCGGCCGGGGATGGCGGGCAGGGGCGTGCCGGGCCGGGTGCGTCCGGGCACCGGGATCGCGGCCATCAGGCCTTGCGTGTAGGGATGCGCGGGCGCCGCGAAAAGCTGCGCCACGGGGCCGGTCTCGATCACCCGGCCCGCGTACATCACCGCCACTTCGTCGGCGATGGCGGCGGCAACGCCAAGATCGTGGGTGATCAGCAGCAGCCCGAGGCCAAGCTCGTCCTGCAGCTCGGCGATGACCTGCAGGATCTG
>NZ_JAATOS010000507.1:0-2816 GCF_011806505.1 Salipiger sp. HF18
AGAACGACGTGAAGCGCGGCATGGCCTCGCTCTGCATCGGCGGCGGCGAGGCCACCGCCATCGCGCTGGAAAGGGTCGCGTGATGCTGCTTGACGAGCTTCAGGAACAGATCCGGGACGGGGTGCGCGCCTTCGCGCAGGACCGTCTCGCCCCCGGCGCCGCCCGGCGCGACGCCGAGCACGCCTTCCCGCTCGAGGAGCTGGCCGAGATGGGCGAGCTCGGCTTCCTCGGCATGCTGGTGCCCGAGCAATACGGCGGCTCGGACCTCGGGATGGTGGCCTACGCGCTGGCGCTGGAAGAGATCGCCGCCGCCGACGGTGCCTGCTCGACCATCGTGAGCGTGCACAGCTCGGTCGGCTGCATGCCGATCCTGCGCTTCGGCACCGAAGAGCAGAAGGCGAAATACCTGCCGAAGATGGCGCAGGGCAAATGGATCGGCGGCTTCGCCCTGACCGAGCCGCACACCGGCTCGGACGCCTCGGCGATCCGCACCAGGGCGGTGCGCGACGGCGACCACTACGTGCTGAACGGCTCCAAGCAGTTCATCACCTCGGGCAAGAACGGCGACGTCATCATCACCTTCGCGGTCACCGATCCGACGGCGGGCAAGAAGGGCATCAGCGCCTTCATCGTGCCCACTGACACGCCCGGCTACGAGGTCATGGCAGTCGAGCGCAAGCTCGGCCAGCACAGCTCGGACACCTGCGCGCTGGCCTTCAACGAGATGCGTCTCCCGGCCGAGAACCTGCTGGGCGCCGAGGGCGAGGGCTACCGGATCGCGCTCTCGAACCTCGAGGGTGGGCGCATCGGCATCGCCAGCCAGGCGGTGGGCATGGCCCGCGCGGCCTTCGAGGCGGCGCGCGACTACGCCCGCGACCGCCACGCCTTCGGCAAGCCGATCCTCGAGCAGCAGGCGGTGGCGTTCAAGCTGGCGGACATGGCGACCCGGATCGAGGCCGCCCGCCAGATGGTGCTGCATGCCGCCGCCCTGCGCGAGGCCGGACGCCCCTGCCTCACCGAGGCGTCGATGGCCAAGCTCATGGCCTCGGAAATGGCCGAGGAGGTCTGCTCGGGCGCGATCCAGATCCACGGAGGTTACGGCTACCTCGCCGATTACCCGGTCGAGCGCATCTACCGCGACGTGCGGGTCTGCCAGATCTACGAAGGCACCTCCGAGGTGCAGCGGCTGGTCATCGCCCGCGGGCTCTGATCCCGTCCCCATACCGTCGCGCCGGGCAAGGGCTCCGGCGAGCGGCCTCAGCTCCGCCGGGCCGCCGACAGGCGCATCCGGCGGAACAGCATCATCAGCAGAAGCGTGGTGACCACGAGCCCGATCAGGTCGCCGATGGCATAGATCACCAGCACCGTCACCGCCTCTCCCGGCAGGATGCTCTGGCTGAAGATCGTCGACTGCGCGAGGGAATTGGTGAAGGACGCGATCCAGCCCACCAGCAGCAGCCACTTCCAGTGCCCCCGCCGTGGCCGGCGGGCATAGAGGTTGAAGCCGAAGCCCCGCATCATCTCGAAGGCCAGCGGCGAGGCCGCCGCCCCCGCGACGATGGACAGCAGGATCACCGGTTGGGTGGCCTGGCTGACGTCGGACGGGGTGAACATCAGCTCCGACAGGAAGGCGCCGAGCGCGAGCGGCACGAAGGCGATGGGCCCCAGCAGCCAGGTCGCCAGCACCCGCACGCCGTGCGGCAGGTAGGCGAGGCTGGCAAAGTCGGTGACGTCAGGCAGCAGCAGCGCCTGCACCGGCGTGATGAGCCAGGCGGTAAGCCCGTGGGCCAGCATGTAGGCCACGATAACGATGCCGAAGGTCTGGAGTCTGGTCACGGGGCGCTCACCGGGTGTTCTGGGGGCTGCGTCTTTGGCTGTCGTCCTTGTCGTGGCCGCGAATGGCCGGCTGTCGTCTTGCCCCGCCGGCGGCAGAGGCGCGCTACCGCTCGGGAAGGTCGGCGCCCACCAGGTCACGACGTACGCACGTGCACGGCTGCGGCCTGCGTGTTCCAGCAGCCCGGCCCCGACGAGGGTTCGAATTGCCCGGTAGAATGTCGCCTGGGCAACCGGTTGCAAGAGCGAATGGCTGCGGATCCTGTCCGAGCTCACGATGTCGCCCGGCGTTTCGGTGAGGGAATGCGCCGCGAGCAGCACATCGCGCTCGATTCGGCTCAGGTCCTCGAGACCGACGTCACGCTCAAGCTGGCGTAACATTTCACGCAGTTCAAAGATCGGGGTCAGCTTGTCCATGACAGGTATCATTCGTAAATATAAAGGTCCCGTCAACGTAATGAGGGAGACGATCCACGGAGGAGTTTATCATTTTGATAAACTCTTGGCCTTTCGGCCACTCCGTGGTAACGTCCCCAAGGCGCGGTTCCGTGAGTGGTGGCGTCGCCTTGTGTGTTTAATCAGGATCCGCCTTGGTGACATCGTCACCGAGGCCTTTTTTGTGTATACCAATTATCCACTTTGAACCAGCCCTTATGTAAGCTCTTTCCACGTTACGTAACGATCTGAAACAGGGTGACGTGACGGCATCTCACTTGGTTTGAGCGCTCTCCGCGCCCCCGCCCCTCTCCCACCCGCGACTCCGGGTCGCAGGGCCTCTCGCGGCGTCTCCACCGGTCCGCGACCGGCACGGCAGGGCCTCTCTCCGGGGGCTCCGGGCAGCCCGCCTCACCGGGGCTTCAGGACCTCTTCCGGCGGCCCGCACTCCTGGGCTGCGGGATCTCTGCCGGCCGTCCGCACTCGGGACGCCGGGCCCCGTCCGGCGGTCCCCCCCGCGCCCCCAGGCCCCCGCAACACACGGGGCC
>NZ_JAATOS010000508.1:0-2812 GCF_011806505.1 Salipiger sp. HF18
CCATGAAAAAAGGGGAGGGGAGTGGGGGAAGAGGGCGGGATCAGACGGAGAGGTCGGCGCCGGTGCCGAGCTGGTTCAACATGGCCAGGATCGTGGGCTCGAGCCGTGCCTCGTAGATCTCTGACTTCACGCGCAGATGCTCCCGGTACCTGGCAGGCGGGATGATCGCGCTGGGATGCGTGCGCTTCAGGGCGCCATGCATGCGCTTCTCGAGGCTTTGGGCCGCACGGCCCGTGGACATAGCGACTGTCCGCAAGATGGTGCCGCCGATCTCGGGACTGCACATCAGCTGGTGGTGAAGCCGGCTGCGCGGATTTTTCGAGAAGCCGAGCTTGGTCATGGACGACGAGTCGGGAATTTTGAAGCGCATGCAGTAGATAAAGCTCGGCGCCGTCGCCCAGCTGACGCCGCACCCGCCGCAGCAGATCCGCTCGGTTTGCATGTTGGCACGCGCGAACTCCTGAACATGTCCGCAGCTGTGTCGATAGCGGCGATAGCTCGAACCGCGATCTCGTGACGGGCCGAGCAGCTCTCAACCCGCAGTGCGCGCCTCGGCTTCTTCCACATGTCGGAGGCAAGTCTCGCAGCGCAGCGCATGTTTGCCGCGCGCGATTTGACGGACGCGTCCGAACTGCCGACGGATGGAGTGGCCACAGGCGGCACGGTAGAATCCATGCCTATGATCGTCCGGGTCGCGGTGCAGCAATTCGAGACCGACGGATCTGGCATCTTCGCGCCAGCGTTGCTCGATGCAATGTGGGCAAAGCGGCGTGTGGTCCATCAGCACATTGCGCTTGCTGCGGTGCTCCCCCGCCGCAGTGGTCGCATTCGAGCATGATCTGATACCGATCCGCACCACGGCGCGTGAGCCGAAACTCCTTGTCGCGCGCCATCTGCTGCCAATGCGCAGGGACCGGCGTCGTCACGGGGAGAGACATGATCGGAGGGATGTTGTGGTCAGGTTGGGTCATGAGAGAGCCTCCGGGCAGAGCGTGGCCAGCCCGCTGCCCGTGAGGGCGCGGTGGGCGACACGCGTAATGTGTGAGTAGACACGGGGGACCCGCCCGGCGCGGATCGCGCGCCGGCTGGTCAGCTGAAAGGCGGGGAGATCAGATCGCGCAGGTCTCGATCAGCGTATCCGGTTCGGCAACGGAACACGGCTCGGCCGAGGCCGCGACCGGGTCATTGAACTCGCCAAGATCGGCAATGGCGTCGAGGTGGGAGTGGCAGGTCTCCAACATCTGCTGCACGCGCGCCCCCACGGCGCCGGAAGCGCAGCAGGCGAAGAGCGGAGCGAAGCTGTGGAGCAAGCGATGGAGCGCGGTGAACTCGACGTCGTTGTCGTTCACGATCAGCGCCCGCGTGAGCAAGGCCGAACGCTTGAGAGGCCGGTCCTCGAGACGCTCGAGCGGTGACGCGGTGATCGCGTCCGTCGCTTGCAACGCGTCTTTCCGCGCCGCCTCGGCGTCGGCGATCCAGGCCTGGAACGCGAGGTCGAAGCAGTCGGCCGCCTCCAGATCCCGTACGAACTCGATGTACTTCGAGAGCGCGATGTTCAACTGCGTGAACCGGCGCGAGATAGTGCTGTGCGAAAACAGGTCGCGCGATGCTTCCGTCACGCCAAACGGCGTGGTAGCGATGATGGTAGCCATGGATGATCTCCAGATGATCGTACAAGGTCAGGGCAGGGCGAGAGGGTAGGATCTCTTGCCTCTGCCCGTTCAATATGGGATCATACTATTATGATGTCAACATCAAAATGGTAATATTGATGGCGCCTCCGAAGAAAGATACCGAAGCTCTCACGCTCCGACTGCCTCGAGAAATGATAGATGCGATCGATGACCGGCGGCGCCGGGAGGCGGATGTACCCACTCGCCCCGAGATGATTAGGAGGGCACTCGTACAGTGGCTCTCCATGACCGATGATGCTGCGAAGCAGTAGTCGGTCAGGGTAGGGACACAGAGCAGATATGCCGGAGTGCCGAACAAAGGTCAGCATTCGCGGCAGCATCTCTCACGAGTGAAAACCGCAAAATTATATGGCATTCTAGCCCAGTCAGAGCGGGTCCAGCAGGCTGCTGGCCGCAGTGGGCTAGGGGAGGGCGAAGCCCTGCATGCAGGCGACGAGGAGGGGGTTCCTCTCGCGAACAGGCCGGTGGACCGTTCGGATCTAGTGCCGAGTAGTACAGGAGGTGCTTGCCGGTTTATGAGCCGAGCGACGTGCGATCGCTTCCGGGAAGGCGCCTTCGGCGCGGGGGTGTCGAGAGGGGCGAGGCCCCTTCGGCTGGGGGTTTCGAAAGGGGGATGCGCAGCGTTCCCCTTCGCCGAAGAGAGATAACACCGGACGCAAGTCGGGTGGTTATCTCTAGTAGGCTCTGCCATGCCCTGCGGGGGAGGGCGCAAAAAAGATGATCTGACGACAAATCGCATTTCGGATTTTCGCCGGTCCCGCAGATTCTGTGAGACATGAAAGATGTTCTCGACACCCCCGCTCTGAATTCGAAAGACGGCAACCCCCGTGCTGTCTCGATCCGTATCGAACCCCGTACCATGTCGAAAGCGAAGGGCACGCGGCGGCATGATTTCCGTATCGGAAAACTGCCGAAATACGTCAAAGCCGATCGCGTGCAACTCAATCGCGAGCTGATGCCCCTTCGCCCACTGGGCCAGATCAGGAAGGAAAATGCCGAGCTGCGTATGAAGGCATCTCGGCAGCGGGCGATGAAGCAGAAGATAGTGCCCCCGCGCGTGGTGTAGGAGCGTGGACCTTCGGAGAGGTCCGAGTCTGATCAGGATGCCACGGCGGGCA
>NZ_JAATOS010000509.1:0-2791 GCF_011806505.1 Salipiger sp. HF18
TGGCGGGCGTCGGCTGGGCGCTCTGGGATCCCGAGAGCCGCGGCGCCGGCGACTGGCGCGGCGAGGCGCTGGCGCTGGTGGCGGCGTTTCTCTGGGCGGGTATCGTGCTGTCGCTGCGGCTGACGGACGCCTCGAAGCTTACCCCCGAGGCGCAACTCCTGTGGCAGCTCGGGCTCTCGGCGGTGGTGGTGCCGATCATCGCGCCGCTCTTCGGGCCGGTGCTGCGCGCCCCTGAGCCGGTGCACGTGGCGGGGCTGCTGTTCCAGGGCGCGGTGGTGGTGGGCATCGGCTTCACCGGCTGGCTGGCGCTGGTGAAACGCTACCGCGCATCCGACGTGGCCTCGTTCAGCTTCCTGTCGCCGGTGCTGGCGGTGGGCTTCGGCTGGCTGTTCCTCGGCGAGCCGGTGGGGCCGCATTTCATCGGCGCGATGGCGCTGGTGGCGGCGGGGATCGTGCTGATCAACCGCCGCTGAGCTCTGGTCTGTCTCCCGGCGTGGCCGTCAGGTGCCGCAGAAGGTGGCGGGGACCACCTCATCCCGGGTTGGCGGGGCCTGAAGCTCTACCGCGTCGGGCTGGTCCTCGTAGGGCCGCGACAGCACCAGGTTCAGGTGGTGGAAGTAGCTCTCGTCGCCGTCGACCGCCGCGGCGATCATCTGCTCGATGCGGTGGTTGCGCGGGATGAAGGCGGGGTTCGATCGGCGCATCAGCCCCTCGGGGTCGGGCTCGGCCTCGATCCGCGCCTTCCACAGCGCGTCCCACACATCATAGGCCTCTCGGTCGGTGAATTGGTCGCGGGCGTCATCCGAGAGCAGGGCGCGGAAGGCGTTGGTGAAATCGGCCTGACCCTTGTGCATGAGCTCGAGCAGCCCCGCGACGAGCTTGGCGTCCTCGGGACGCGGATCGGCGATGCCGAGCTTGGCGGCGAAGCGTTGCAGCCAGGCGGCGCGCAGCTGGTCCGCCATGCCGTGCACGATGCGGGTGAAGACCTGCACGCCGTCGTCGGCGTCGGGCATCAGCGGCACCAGCGCGGTGGCGAGCTGCGCCATGTTCCAGACGACGATGTCGGGTTGCGCGGAATAGGCGTAGCGGCCGTAGCGGTCGATCGAGGAATAGACCTGGTTCGGGTCATAGCGGTCCATGAAGGCGCAGGGGCCATAGTCGATGGTCTCGCCCGAGAGCGTGCAGTTGTCGGTGTTCATCACGCCGTGGATGAAGCCGAGGCTCAGCCATTGCGCCACCAGCGCGACCTGCCGTTCGCAGACCGCGGCGAGCAGCCCGTCGGGGCTGGTGACACCGGGATAGTGGCGCTCGACGGTGTAGTCGAAGAGCGTGCGCAGGGCCTCGGTGTCGCCGCGTGCGGCAAAGACCTGAAAGGTGCCGACGCGGATGTGGCTGCCGGCGACGCGGGTGAGGATGGCCCCGGGCAGGGGACCTTCGCGCAGGATGTCCTCGCCGGTACGCACCGCCGCCAGCGCGCGGGTCGTGGGCACGCCGAGCGCGTGCATCGCCTCGCTCACCACGTATTCGCGCAGCACCGGGCCGAGCCACGCGCGGCCGTCGCCGCGGCGGGAATAGGGGGTGGGACCCGAGCCCTTGAGCTGGATGTCGCGCCGGGTCCCGCTGCGGTCGACGACCTCGCCCAGCAGATGCGCGCGGCCATCGCCGAGCTGCGGCGAGAAGCCTCCGAACTGGTGCCCGGCGTAGAGCTGGGCCAGCGGATCGGCGCCCTCGGGCAGCACGTTGCCGGCCAGCACCGGCGCCAGCCGTGGGTCGTCGGTGCCGGTGATGCCGAGCTCTTCGGCCAGCGGTGCGTTGAAGGCGACGAGCGACGGGCGCGCCACCGGGGTGGGCTTCAGCCGGGTGTAGAAGGTGGCGGGAAGCCGGGCGTAGCTGTTGTCGAAGGGGATGTGCAGGGTCATGCCACAGAGATAATCGAACCGTCGGGGAAAGGAAGGGGTCTGGCACGGCCCGTCGGGCGAGGAGATGCCGAAGGTGCCGGGCGGGGCCGGGACATGCTGCCGCCATGTCCGCAAGGGGCCGCGAAGAGGGGGGCGATGGCCGACAACACCGCGAGGATCCCGGCCATCAAGCTCGAGGAGGCCGGCGCCACGGGACCTTCGAGAAGGACGATCTCGACCACCCCGAGGAGCTGGTGGCGGCGCTAAAGGATGCCCCCGGGCCGACCGCCGGGTTCGGGGCGCTCACACCGGCGGCCCGGCGCAGCTGGGTGCTGCACCTGACGCAGGCCAGACAATCCGCGACACGGATTTCGCGGCTGAGGAAGGCGCGGGCGAAGATCCTCGGGGGCGAGGGGTTCAACCACCGCTGAGCGGGCGCGGACTGCGTCAGAGCACCCGGCTCATCAGCGCGTAGCCCTCGCGCATCTTGAAGCGGTTGCGGCGGTAGAACTGCTGAAGCCGTTCGTCGGACCGGTCGGCCTCGAGATGCAGTGCCATGACGCCGCTGTCGCGGAGCCCGAGGGAGAGGTGTTGCAGCGCCTCGCCGCCCATGCCGCGTCGGCGCACGGCGGGGCGGACGTAGAGCTCGTCGACCATGGCATCGAGCCCGCCGAACTCGAGGCTCCAGCCGAAGCTGATCATGATGTAGCCGACCGGCGCCTTGCGCGGACCGATCAGCCAGATCGCCCCGTGCGGCGCGCCCTCGAGGATCGGTTCGAGCGCGCCGCGCACGTGGTCCTCGTTGCTGTCGTAGCGCATCTCGACGTGAAAGGCGCGGACCATGGCCACGAGCCGCTCGAGATCGTCGGGACCGGCGAGGTGGAGGGCCTTCA
>NZ_JAATOS010000510.1:0-2773 GCF_011806505.1 Salipiger sp. HF18
GTGGCATACAATCAGGGCATCTGGGGAGAGATGGCAGGGTCGCCCAACGAGGCGGCGCAACAGGTACAGCGACTAACGGGACAGGCGCTTCAACATGACACAACGAACTGCAGGCGGCGTCACTCGCCGCGGCCTTCTTGGCGCATTTGCGGCCACACTTGTCACAGCAGCACCGACGTACGGCAATGCCGCGGGCTTCCTCCGCGGTGGTGGTGACATTCGCCGGATCAAGATGTATTCGGGCCGCACGGGCGAAAAGATAGACATGATCTATTGGATCGAAGGGGAATATATCCCCGACGCCCTCAAGGAAATCACCTACTTCATGCGCGACTGGCGCACGAATGACGTGAAGTACATCGACGCGCGCACGATCGACATCATGACGGCCGCGCACAACCTCATGGACACGACCGAACCGTACATGCTCATCTCGGGCTACCGGTCGCCCAAGACCAACGCCATGCTCCGCTCGCGCAGCTCTGGCGTTGCGAAGAACTCGCGCCACCTAAAGGGTGAGGCTGCGGATCTTCACATGAACTCCCGCTCCGTCAACCAGATCGCCAAGGCGGCACAAGCGTGCCGTGCGGGTGGCGTGGGGCGCTACACCAGCTCAAGCTTTGTTCACATGGACTGCGGACCGGTGCGCACCTGGGGAAGCTGAGCCCGGACTCTTGTTCGTCCATCAGTGACAGAACGTACCACAAGACGTCCGGTTCCGGGCGTCTTGTTTTTTTTCAGGGTTAATTCCGGGCCCCTGCCCGACCGCCCCCGACCCCGGCAAAATCCGCAGGATTTACACACTCCGCTCGGGCGGACCCGCACCGCGGAAAGGTGGCGTGTTGCCGGGCCTTGTCGATTTCAAGGACCGACTGTCGACGGACTGTGCCCGAGCGTCGGCTCGCACACCGGATCACGATGGCCAGGCAGCCCGGTGCCGCAGCTCAGCGCGATCATCGATTGCGGACCGACTGGCAGCGGCAATGACCGCTCCTTGCACCGACTCACTTCAGCAGGCGCAGCCACAGCAAGTCGTCGCAAACTGCGACAAAGGACCGGCGCAGTGCCTGACGGGAATCGCACAGACATTGGGTCACTCGGGCCCGGCAGCTCGGCGGCTCAGCTTGTCGTGATGAGGATATCTGACCGACGGGCAGCACCCAAAGGGCGCCACCCGTGCCAGGATCACTTCATGCGGCGGAGATAGGTCCAGGTCGGGACCTTGGCGTTGCGCGCGACCGAAAAGGCCTCGGCATCGCCAATGTATTCGAAGCCGCAGTTCGTCAGCACACGGCCCGAGGCCGGGTTGTCCTGGAACACGCTCGCGAAGATCGTATCGTTGCCGAACGGGTTGGCGCTGACCAGCGCCTGCACGGCCTCGGAGGCGTGGCCGGTGTTCCAGAACGGTGGCGCGATCCAGTAGCCGACCTCGCTCTGGTTGCGGTCGAGCCGCTCCAGCGAGATCACGCCCAGCACCTCGGCACCGCCATGCTCGGAGGCATCGAGCGCCCAGATGTCTTCCTTGCGCTCGGAGGCGGTGGCACGGGCGATGAAGGCCTCGGTGGCGCCGGGCGGCAGCGGGTGGGGAATCGACGTGGTCATCCGCGCAAGGCGCAGGTCGCCGGTGTAATGCTCGAGCAACCCGGTATCGGAACGGCGCAGCGGCCGCAGCTTGAAACGTTCGGCCTCGATGGCGGGCTGCAGCACAACGGGTGCAGGCCGCTCGGGCATCTTCAACTGGTCCAGACTCATGTGCACGCTCCTCTTATGCACGGTCTTACAGGGATCGGCGCCTCCCCCTCCTGAAAACGCCAAAAGGGGACCGGCGTCTTGCCGATCCCCCTGAATGTCGCATCCTGCGAGATCGGCTTACTCGGCAGCCTCCGCCACCGGCAGAACGGATACGAAGGTTCGGCCCTTGAGGCCTTTGTGGAAGGTCACGGACCCCTCTTCGGTTGCGAAGATGGTGTGGTCCTTGCCCATTCCAACGCCCTCGCCCGGCCAGAACTTGGTGCCGCGCTGACGGATGATGATGTTGCCCGGGATGGCCGCCTGGCCACCGTAGAGCTTCACGCCAAGACGGCGGCCTGCGGAGTCGCGGCCGTTACGGGACGAACCGCCTGCTTTTTTATGTGCCATGGGTTGGTCTCCTTAACGCTTATGCGAGGCTCTTGGCCTGCTCGACCCACTCGGGCTTCACCTTGACGGCCTCGAAGGTCTCGGGGTCGACAGCGGCGAGCTCGGCGAAGGTCGTGACGCCAGCCTCGTTGAGCTTCTTGGCGGCGGCGGGGCCGACACCGGTGATCTGGGTCAGGTCGTCACCTGCAGCTGCGGGGGCAGCGGCGGCACCGGCCACGGAACCTGCGCCCACGGCAGCCTTGACGCCGGTTGCGTCTGCGCCCGAGGCGAGGATCTCGGTCACGCGTACAAGCGTCAGCTTCTGGCGGTGGCCCTTGGTGCGCTGCGAGCTGTGCTTGCGGCGGCGCTTGACGAAGTGGATGACCTTGTCACCCTTGACCTGGTCGATGACCTCGGCCTGCACGGCAGCACCCGCAACCAGCGGCGCGCCGAGCGTGACGTCGTCGCCACCCAGCATGAGGATATCGTTGAACTGCACGGTTTCACCCGCGTCTGCGGCCAGCTTTTCCACGCGGAGCATGTCGCCCGCCTGGACCTTGTATTGCTTGCCGCCGGTTTTCATCACCGCGAACATCTGCATCTTCCTTCGTTTCCCGCGTCCTGTGGCGCCCTTTCGGGGCTTGCCGGGGCCTGA
>NZ_JAATOS010000511.1:0-2773 GCF_011806505.1 Salipiger sp. HF18
GCATCAACGAAGACGAGGCCTACGCGCTTCTGCGCAAGACCGCCATGGACCAAGGCCGCCGGGTGGCCGAGGTCGCGTGACCTGCCAGAACGGCGACGCGCTGAGCGTCCTCGACCTTGTCACCGGCGAGGAGCGCGCCCGCTGGAGCGTTCCCGGAAAGCCCGCAGGCGTGGCGGTGGACCCGGCCGGCGATGTCTTCGTCGTGTCGCCGGACAGCAAGCAGGTGCGCCGCTATTCGGCCGCGGGCGAAGTGCTGGCCGAGACCCGGCTCGACGGCGGCCCGATCGGCGTCGCCGTCGAGCCGGCCCGGGGCCGGATCTTCGTCTCGGACTGGTACAACGCCCGGCTCTGGGTGCTCTCGTCCGAGACGCTCGAGACGCTGGCCACCCTGCCCTCCGATGCCGCCCCCGCCGGGCTGGCCGTGTCGCCCGACGGCGCGTGGCTCGCCGCGGCCGAGCGCGACGCCGACGCGGCGCGGATCTACGACACCGAAACGCTCACAGTCGCCCGGGTGGTGGGCGTCGGCACCCGCCCCTTCGGCCTCGGCTTCGCCCCCGACGGGCGGCTCTTCGTGGGCAACGTCGGCAGCAACGACGTCACGGTGCTCGACGCGCCCTCGGGCGAGGTGCTTGCCACCCTGCCGGTGGGCGATCGCCCCTACGGCGTCGGGTTCGCTGCCGGCCGGGCCTTCGTCACCAACCAGTACGCCAGCACCGTGACGGTGTTCGACTTGGGCGACCTCAGCGCGCTGGCGACCATCGACGTGGGCGAGTACCCCGAGGGCATCGCCGCAACCGGCGACGGGCATGTGGCCGTTGCCAACTGGTTCGACAACAGCCTCAGCCTGATCGACGCCCGCACGCTCGAGGTCACCGCCACCTACGAGACTTGCGACGGCCCCCGCGCCTTCGGCGCGTTCATCCTGCCCGGAAACCCGCCTGGAGTCCTGCCATGAAGATGTCGCTCGCGCTGCTGCTCGGCCTTGCCGCCGGAACCGCCTCGGCCGGCGAGGCCTGGGACTCGATCCGAGACCAGCTCTACGGCGCCCGCCCGATGCTCCCCGGCGACGGGGTGATCGCGCTCGACACGCCCTACCGCACTGCCAATGACTCGCGCACCGACATCGCGGCGCAGGTGGCGGCGCCCGACGGCGCCGCGATCGCCGCCGTTTCGGTGGTGATCGACGAGAACCCGATGCCGGTCTCCGCCGTTTTCGCGCTGAGGCAGCCGCAGCCGCGGTTCTTCTTCGAGACCACCTTCCGCATCAACGGCCCGACCCCGGTGCACGTGATCGCCGAGACCACCGACGGGCGGCTTTTCGTCACCGAGGCCTACGTGAAGACCTCGGGCCAGGGCGCCTGCGCCGCGCCCCCCGGAAGCGACCCGGAGGACGCGCTGGCGACGCTCGGAGACATGGTGCTCTCGGTCACGCAGGACGAGGACCTGCGCGACCGGCTGGCCGGCCTGACGCAGGGCCCGCGGCGGCTCGACGTCGACATCTCGCACCCGTCGCATTCGGGCATGCAGATGGACCAGATCACCCTGCTCTTCATTCCCATGCGCTACGTCGAGACCCTGGACATCGCCACCGACGGCGGCGGCTATGTCGAGATGACCGGCAGCATCTCGCTCTCGGAAAACCCGCAGATCAGCCTCTCGGTCCCCGGCGCCACCCGGCGCGTCGGGGTGACGATGACCGACACCTCGGGGACCGTCACGACCGCGGAGAAGGACCTCGCGGGGTACTGAGCTTTTCGAAGGGAGGTCAGGGAAGACGGGGGCGCTGCCCCCTCGGCGCTTTGCGCCTCACCCCCGGAGTTTAGCTGGCAAGATGAAGGACGGGGCCGGATCCCGGGGTGGCCGTCGATTTCGCGCCATATGGCATTTCAGCGGCGCCAGGCAGGCAGTGAGGGTCAATCCGGACGAGGGGTCAGCCGTTCGGTCGGGTAGTCCCAGAGGGTCCAGCCGTCGGTGCCTTCGGGGAGCCAGTAGACCGTCTCGTAGCCGAAGCCGAGCGCGCGTTTGGCGGCGTTCCAGCTCATCCAGCAGTCTTCGAGGCAAAAGAACAGCACCGGGTGTGCGAGGTCGCCGTCGGTGGCGGCGGCGAGGCCGTCGCGAAAGTATGTCTCGGTCACCTCGGCGATGGCGCCGTAGCCCACGTTGGGAAGCCAGGTCGCGCCGGGGATGGACTCGCGGGGCTTGTCGCGCCAGATCGTGCTCTCGGGCAGGTTCGGCGGGCGCGGTGCCTGTGGCAGCACGTCGATGAAGGCGGTCTCGCCCGCCTGCCAGAGCGCATGCGCCTCCTCGGGGCCGACCACGGTGGCACCCGCCAGGGTGGCGGGGACCGGGGCGCGGTACTCCTCCATGCGGTAGCCGTCGGGCTCGGGCGCCTGCGCCGCGGCGGCAAGGGGAGCGAGGACCGGCAGCAGCGCGAACAGCACCGCCGCCCCGCGCCTCATTGGCCGACCTCCAGCATCCCGTCGCCCATGTCGCGCACCAGCGGCACGCCGGCATCCGCAAGCAGGTGATCGATCTCGTCCTGATGCCGGCGGATCAGCGAGTTGAGCTTGCGCTGCCAGACCTTCTCGCCCTGCCGCACCCCCATGGTGATGCGGTAGAAAAGCTTGGGGAAGGCGGTCTCGTGCAACAGCGGGATCACCGCGAGATCCGGGTGGTCGCGCTTGACCAGCGGGCCTCCGATCGGGCCCCAGAGCACGGCGGCGTCGATCTCGCCCGCGGCGAGGTCGTTCAGCATGTCGGCGGCGGGGTTCTC